>JBFJPA010000398.1:0-4755 GCA_041617355.1 Longimicrobiales bacterium | reverse complement strand
GATCCCACCGGCTCGAGCCGGGCCGTCTCGCGCAACCGCATCGGCCTGCTCCGCCGCTACTACGGCGGCAACATGGATGAAGGCTGGACCCGGCTGCTGCTCGAACGCTTCGGCTTCCCGTACGACACGTTGCGCGACGCGCGCATCCGCGCGGGCAACCTGAACCGCAGCTACGACGTGATCGTGCTGCCGGCCGACGATCTGGGCCGCATGACGGGCGAGGCGTACGAACGCGAGCAGAACGGCCAGACCGCGGCAGAACAGGTGCCGCCGCAATACCGCAGCGGCTTCGGCAAAGCGGGCGTCGATTCGCTCGAGACCTTCGTCCGCAACGGCGGCACACTCGTCACGTTCGCCGAGGCCGGCGACCTGCCTCTCAACGGATTCGGTCTGCCCGTTCGCAACGTGTTGGATGGGTTGAATTCCACCGAGTTCTGGGCGCCGGGCTCCACACTCCGTGTCAACGTCGACAACGCGAACCCGCTCGCATGGGGTATGCCGCGCGACGCGTTCGCCACCTTCATCGCCGGCGGCCAGGTCTACGAGGTCGTGCCGAGCGACAACGGCGAGCGCATCGATCGCATCGTGACGTACATCGACCGCGACATCCTGCAGAGCGGCTGGCTGCTCGGCGAGGACGCGATCGCGAACAAGGCGGCCATGATCTCGATCCGGCACGGGCAGGGCAGGATCGTCATGGTCGGGTTCCGGCCGCAGCATCGCATGCAGACCCACGGCACGTTCAAGCTCGTGTTCAATGCGCTGCTCGGCGCGGGCACGACGCAGGTGATCAGCGACGGCGGGCGGTAGACGGGAGGCGCGCCGTCCTGCGATAGGCCGCGTCCGCCGCGCCCCCTCACCACACCGTGATCGCGGCCACCGGATAGGCCCGGGCCAATCGGTCCAGGCCTGCGGAATCCAGGACGGTCGCCGCGGTCGCGAGGGCGTCGGCAAGCCAGCCCGAGGGCGCGTGCACCGTGGCCGACCGGCCGCTCGTCAGACTCATACCCGTCCGCGGATCGAGCACGTGCGAGTAACGCACGCCGTCGATCTCCACGAACTGCTCCGCCGGGCCGGAGGTCGAGAGCGCACCGCGCGCGAGTAGCGTGGTGTCCTGTGCCGCGCTTCCGACCGCTACACGCCACCCATCCGCGCCCGGCGGTGGCTCGCCGGCGACGATTTCGCCGCCGAGCTCGAGCAGCGCCCGGTCCACGCCGTTGGTGCGGAGCACGGCGAGCGCTTCATCCGCCGCCCAGCCCTTGGCAATGGCACCCAGGTCCAACCATAACCCGGCGACCGCTGGCCGGACCGTGCGCGCGACCGTGTCGACGGCTACGTTGCGCCAACCGCCGTGCGCCCGGGCGACGCGCACGCGAACGGGATCTGGCAGCGCACCGGACCGACGCGCCTCACGCCACAGCCGCACGACCGCGCCTGCCGCGGGATCGAAGGCGCCGTCCGTCTGCGCCGCCAACGTGAGCGCATGCGACAACACGACGGCGAGATCGCGCGAAACGGCCACGGCATGTCCGGCGGGAGCGGCGGCGATGCGGGCCACCGTTCCGTCGACGCGGTAATCGCTCAGGTCGCGGTCGATCTCGGCGATGCGGGCGAATGCGGCGGTTGCAGCGGCGGCAGCCACAGATGAATCGGAGGCATAAACCACGATGCGCGCTTCCGTGCCCATGTGGCGCTGCCGGTACTCGATGCGATGTTCGACCGGCGAGGCGCACGCCGTGATCCCGAGGACGACGCAGATCGTGCGTGCTATCGCGAGCATTGCGTGCACATTCGTCGCATGGACCGCATCGCTTTCGGCGCAGGAAGCGTACGTCGAGCGGGTTCCTGGCACGCTCGTGTCCTTCGAGATGGTCTCCGTCCCGGCGGGTGCCGTGGAGATCGGCGGTGCGACAGTCGAGGTCCGGCCCTTCTGGATCGCCCGCACTGAGACAACATGGGACCTGTACGACGTTTATGTCTACGAATTGGACAAGTCGGCGCGCACCGCGGCGGTGGATGCCGTGTCACGGCCGACCCGGCCGTACGTGCTGCCCGGCGATGAGTTCGGCCACGCGGGCATGCCCGCGCTCGGCATGACGATGCATGCCGCGCGTCAGTTCGCACGCTGGCTGTCCGCGCGCACCGGCCACACCTACCGCGTGCCCACCGAAGCGCAGTGGGAACACGCCTGCCGGCTGGGTGCGGCGGGCGGAATCGCGATCACCGACGTCGCCTGGACGGCGGCCGACGCGGCGCAGCGCACGCACCCGGTCGGTTCGAAGAACGCGGACGCGATCGGGGCGTTCGACATGCGTGGCAACGTGGCCGAATGGGTCGAAGGGATCGATGGTGACTCCGTCGTGAAGGGCGGCGCATTCGACCGCCCGCCCGTCGACGCCGATTGCGCGAACCGCCGGTCGCAGATCCCGGCGTGGAACGCGACCGACCCGCAATTGCCCAAGAGCCGCTGGTGGCTTCCGGACGCGCCCTTCGTGGGCGTCCGACTGATTCGCATTCCGGACGGAACCGACACGGGAGAGCCCTCATGACACCGCGCGAGAATCTGAACCGGCGCACCTTTCTCAAGGCCTCCGCCGTGACGCTCGGCGCCGGCGCCGCCACCGGTCTCTTCACTGCACCGGCAGGCGCCTGGGCGCACGGGGCCGACACGATCCGCGTCGGCCTCATTGGCTGCGGCGGGCGAGGCAGCGGCGCCGCGGTGGATGCCGTCAACGGCTCCGAGGGCATCCGGCTGGTCGCGATGGGCGACCTCATGACCGACCGCCTGCAGGAGTCGCGCACACGCCTCGCCGAAGCGATCGGCGCCGCCTACGCCGTCGATGACGACCACGCGTTCTCGGGCTTCGACGCGTTCCGCAACGTGATCGCGAGCGATGTCGATCTCATCATCCTGGCCACGCCGCCCGCGTTCCGGCCACAACACCTCGCCGCCGCCGTCGAAGCGGGAAAACACGTCTTCACGGAGAAGCCGGTCGCCGTCGATCCCGTCGGCGTCCGCTCCGTCCTCGCATCTGCCGACCTCGCCGCACAGAGAGGCCTCGCCATCGTCGCCGGCACGCAGCGCCGCCATGACCCGAAATACATCGCCACGCTGAAGCGCATTCACGACGGCGCGATCGGCGACGTCGTCTCGGGTCAGGTCTACTGGAATCAGGGCGGGCTGTGGAACTACGAGCGGAAGCCCGGCATGTCCGACATGGAGTGGCAGATCCGCAACTGGCTCTATTTCACCTGGCTGTCCGGCGACCACATTGTCGAGCAGCACATCCACAACCTGGATGTGGCGAACTGGGTGCTGGGCGGACCGCCCGTTCGAGCGAATGGCGTGGGCGGCCGGCAGGTGCGCGTCGATCCGTCGTACGGCCACATCTTCGACCACTTCGCCGTCGAGCTGGAATACGCGAACGGTGCGCGCATCCTGAGTATGTGCCGCCAGCAGGATGGCACGTCGCGTTACGTGGGCGAGCGCTTCATCGGTACACGCGGGCGCGCGGTTCCTTCGGACCGTAGCCCGTCCATCGAGGGCGTGAAGCCATGGCGCTGGGAGCACCAGGGCGAAGCGGTGAATCCTTACGTTCAGGAGCACACCGACCTCGTCGCCAGCATCCGCGCGGGGAAACCTCTGAACGAAGGTCACCAGGTCGCGGAGAGCACGCTCACGGCGATCCTCGCGCGCGAGGCCGCTTATACGGGCACCGAGCTGACGTGGGATGAGCTCATGGCGTCCGATCTCGACCTGACGCCCGGCCCGATGGCGTTCGGGCCCGTACCATTCCCGCCGGTTGCACAGCCCGGCACGACGAAGCTGTCGCGGCCGCCCTTCGGCCACGCGCACCAGGCCCTCGGCGGCTGAGCGAGGAGGCCCCATGGACCGCAGGGATTTCGTGCGCACGTCGTTCGCCGCGAGCGCCGCGTCGCTCATCGCCGATCGGGCGGCCACGGCACAAGACGCGCGCTCGCAGCGGCGCTTCAAGCTCGCCTACGCGCCGCACTTCGGCATGTTCAGGGAGCACGCCGGCCCGGACCCGGTCGAGCAACTGCGCTTCATGGCCGCCGAGGGCTTCACGGCCCTCGAAGACAACGGCATGAAGCAGCGGCCCGTCGAAGAGCAGCAGCGCATCGCCGCCGAGATGGAGCGGCTCGGCATGCGCATGGGTGTCTTCGTCGCGCACACCATCGGCTGGACCGAAGCGAATCTCGCGAACGGCGATGCGGCCGCACGCGACCGCTTCGTCGAAGAGGTGCGGGAGTCGGTGGACGTCGCTCGGCGCGTGAACGCGACCTGGATGACTGTCGTGCCCGGCCACGTGGACCGGCGCCTCGACATGGATTTCCAGACGGCGCACGTCGTCGAGGCGCTCAAGCGCGCTTCCGCCGTGCTCGAGCCACACGGTCTCGTCATGGTGCTCGAGCCGCTCAATACACTGCGTAACCACCCGGGCCAGTTCCTCACCCGCATCCCGCAGGCGTACCTCGTCTGCAAGGCCGTCGCCAGCCCGGCCTGCAAGATCCTCTTCGACGTGTATCACCAGCAGATTACGGAAGGAAACCTGATCCCGAACTTCAATGCCGCGTGGGACGAGGTCGGCTACGTCCAGGTCGGCGACAACCCGGGCCGCAACGAGCCCGGCACCGGCGAGATCAACTACAAGAACGTGTTCTCGTACCTGCACGCGAAGGGCTACCGCGGTATTGTCGGCATGGAGCACGGCAACTCTCGCCGCGGCCGCGAGG
>JBFJPA010000397.1:0-4757 GCA_041617355.1 Longimicrobiales bacterium | reverse complement strand
CGGCCACGTGCGTGCCGTGGGCGAGCTCGTCATCGGCCACGCGCACGATGTCGAATGCCTTCGAGGACTGGAGCGCCTGATTGATCTGCGCCTGCGTGTACTCGACGCCGAGTGTCGGAAACTCCGGTGGCGCCGTCTCCTGGAACGGATCGCCGGGCCGCCGCGCCCGGACCGTCAGCGACTGGTCCCAGATGGAGAGCACGCGCGACCCGCCGCTCGCGAAGCGGAACGCATGGTGCCGGTAATCAAAGCCCGAGTCGATGATGCCGACGATCACGCCGCTGCCCATCAGCGGTGACGAACCCGTGTGCAGCGGCTTCGCGCGGATCTCGACGGTGCTGACGTCCAGCTCCGGCTCGAGCGGCCGGCCCATCTCGACCTTCCTGACGTGCGGCACGGCAGCGAGCGCCTGGACATCGTCCAGTGCGATGCTGCCCGTCACGATACGGAACGGCGTGTTCGGGTCACCGATGACCGAGCCCGTATGCAGGCCGGCAGCGTGCAGATCGGCAATGTCGCCCGTGAGCTTGACGAGCACGCCGACGCGGTCGGGCGTCGGGGGCGCATCGCCTGCGGCCAGCTCGCCCCGCCGGATCAGAGCGGCATGGTGCGCGCGTGTCGCGAGCAGACTCTGCAGACGCGGATCGAGCACGACCATTGGTGCCTCGCGGCCCGGGTCGACCTTGGGTTGTGTATGTGTGTGACTGTGCCGGCAGGGAGGGAACCACGCCAGGAGAGGAAGAGGCGAGATTCGATTCGAACCGGGCGCAGCTGCTCCGCCCGAAGGCGACGCTGTCTGCTGCCGCGGTGTCGGCACCCGCTGTTCGCGGACGGAGCAATGATGTGCGACGGCAGAACCGCCGTCAAGAGCGGCGTGCGTTCCCCTTCACCGTGGCGTTCGAGCTACCCAACGCTCCATTTCGTCCGGGTGGCGGTGCGTACGTCGAACCGGCCGACGCCAGGACGATCCAGGAGGCCGGTTTGTGGCGTTCAGACTGGCTGTCGCACGCTCCGTATGCGTTCATGCGTGCAGGGCTGACCGCTGTTCCCTCGCGTCCTCCATGGACCGCCGTCCTCGCGTGCGCGGCGTGCGCGCGCGACGCTCCGCCGCCGGACCCCGCCAGCGCGCGGTTCGGGGACCGCGCGCACACCCGACGCTCATGGCTCGGCAGCGTTCGGGTGGTGACCGGCTCATTGCGGCGGCCCGACCACGTTGCGGCGAGGCCGCGAGCGCCCTACATATGGGACGCCGACCGGCGTCCAACCCGGCCAGTCCCGGACGGTCCACAGCGCGCAGCTCCATCGTCCCGTCAAAGCTCCGGGAGTTCGATGCCGACTGCCCCGAGTGAAATCACCCAGCTGGTCGAAGCGTGGACCGCCGGCGATCGATCTGCACTCGACCGGCTCATTCCGCTCATCTACGACGACCTGCGGCACATAGCCCGCAAGCATCTGCGGCACGAACGACACGCGGAAACGCTGAACACGACGGCCGTCGTGCACGAGCTGTATCTGTCTTTCGTCGATCAGACGCGCGTCGGCTGGCGCGACCGCGCGCACTTCTTCGCGGTCGCCTCCCGCGCCATGCGCAACATCCTGGTCGATCACTTCCGTCGTAAGAAGGCTGCTAAGCGAGGCGGCGACCAGGTGCGCGTTCCGTTCCGCGAGGACGTGGGGACCGTGGCCGCGAACACGCCCGACCTGCTGGCGCTGGACGCGGCGCTGACGGCGCTGGGCCGCAAGTCGGAGCGACTCGTCCAGGTCGTCGAGTGTCGCTTCTTCAGCGGAATGACCGCGGCGGAGACGGCGGAAGCGCTCGGTACGAGCCTGCGCACGGTCGAGCGGGACTGGACGCGGGCCCGCGCCTACCTTTATCGAGCTCTGCACGACGGCCAGCCCGACTCCCCGTAGACGGCGGGTCGCGCCCCGTCTTTCCGAGTTACATCTGTGGGGCGGGCAGGACGCGCCGCACCCGGCCCCACACGCAACCAGGGGATCGCCCGTGGAACGCACGCACGACGAGCAGCAACGCTGGCAGACGATCGACGAACTCTTCGACCGGGTTCTCGAGGTTCCGCCGGCGCGCCGCGATGCGTTCCTGCGCGAAGCGTGCGGTGACGATCGGGCGTTGCGCGACAGCGTGCTGGAACTGTTGCGGACGAGCGACGCGATCGGCGGGTTTCTCACGGATCCGGCGCTCGAAGCCGTCACCGGCGATCTGCTCGACCTCAACCCGTCCGAGGACCCGGAATCACTCCGTCCCGGCGACCGCGTCGGCCGATACAGGCTGGTGCGGAAGATCGGCCGCGGCGGCATGAGCACGGTCTACCTGGCCGAGCGGGAGGGCGGCGAGTTCCGCCAGCAGGTGGCGGTCAAGGTGCTCCGCCGCGGCGTCGACACGGAGGATGTCGTACGCCACTTCCTGGCGGAACGCCGGATCCTGGCCTCGCTCAGCCATCCCGGCATTTCGCGGATCCTGGACGGTGGCGCCACGGAGGACGGACGCCCGTTCTTCGCGATGGAGTACGTCGAAGGCAGGCGCATCGACGTGTATTGCGATGAACAGCGCCTGGACGTCGAGGCCCGGCTTTGGCTCTTCCTGGCCGTGGCCGATGCGGTCCGTCACGCGCACCGCAACCTGATCGTGCACCGCGATCTCAAGCCGTCCAACATCCTCGTCACCGATCGCGGTGAAGTGAAGCTCCTCGATTTCGGCATCGCGCGACTCCTCGAACCGTCCGACGGCGGACTCGATGAGCCGAAGACGAGGCCGGGCACCTATCTGCTCACGCCGGAGTACGCGAGTCCCGAGCAGCTGGCGGGGGCGCCGGTGACGACGGCCTCCGACATCTATCAACTCGGACTGCTGCTCCACGAGTTGCTCGCGGGCCCCCGACCGGATCGCGCGAACCCCGCGACGACCGGGCGGGTAACGGGATCACGACCCTCGGCCGCCGTCGCGCGGGACGGATCGGTCGCGCACGCGCGACGCAGCACGCCGGACCGGCTGCGCCGCACGCTGCGCGGCGACCTCGACGCAATCGTCCTCGAAGCGGTGCGCCACGAGACCGATGCACGTTACGCTTCCGTCGAGGCCATGGCCGAGGACGTCCGGCGCTACCTGACGCGCCAGCCCGTGCGCGCGCGCGGTAACGCGCTCGGTTACCGCGCCCGCAGGTTCGTGCGCCGCAACTGGGCAGGCGTGGCCGCCGCATCTGCCTTCGCGATCATCCTGGCCGGCTGGATCGCGACCCTGTCAGTGCAGCGCGCGGCGATCGCCGAACAGCGCGACCTGGCCGAGCAGGAGGCCGAGAACGCCCGACTCGTGACCGGCTTCCTGGCGGATGTGTTCCGCGGACGCGACCCGAATGTCACGCCGGGCGACACGATCACGGCCCGCGAGCTGCTCGCCTGGGGAACGGAGCGCGTGGATACGGAGTTCGCCGACCGGCCCGCTCTGCAGGCCGAACTGCTCACGGTCATGGGCAGAGCGCACTACAATCTGGGGCTCTTCGACGAGGCGATCGTCCTCCACGAGCGATCCGTCGAACTGCGCCGCGAGACACACGGCCCGCTGGACGAACGTCTCGCCGCCGGTCTCGAGTCGCTCGTCGGCGCGCTCAAAGGCACACGATCCTTTGACCGGGCACTGGCCCACGCGCGCGAGATGCTGGCGATCCGACGAGCCTCGGGCTCCGACCCGGAGATCGCGACCGCACTCGTCGACGTCGGTGAGTTGCTGCGCGACCTGGGCCGGCCGGACACGGCCGAGACCGTTCTGCGTGAAGCCCTCGAAATCCGGCGCCTGGCGTCAGGCCGTGAAAGCCCGGAGTACGCGTCGACGATGATGGCGCTCGCGTACGTGCTGCGCGCCCAGAACCGTCTGGACGAGGCCGAGGCGCTGTACCGCGAAGGGATTCCGCTGTACCGCGCCGCCTGGGGCGATCGCGAGGTGAGCCTGGCGACCTATCTGAACAACCTGGCCTACCTGCTGAGCCGCAAAGGCGATGCGCAGGGCGCTGCCGCCCACTACCGCGAGGCGATCGACATCCTCACGGAGTCCTTCGGGCCGAACCACCCCAACACCGTCATGCTGCGGGGCAACCTGGCCGGCGCACTCTACGCCCAGGGCGATCACGCCGGCGTCGACTCGCTCATGGCCGAGAACCTCGCCTCCGAAAAGGCGCAGTGGCCGGACGGACACCGGCGGATCGGCGTGGCCAGTCTGATGCTCGGAAGGGCCAGACTGCGGCTGGGGGATCCCGTCACCGCCGAGCCCCACCTGCGGGAGGCCGTACAGGTGCTCCTCGAGACCGCCGGACGCGACGACTACATGACCCACGTCGCGGTCACCCACCTGGCCGTCTGCTACCTGCTCACCGGCCGGGAGGCCGAGGGCCGGAGCGGCCTGGACGGTCACTACGCGTGGCTCCTGGCCCAACGCGATTCGACGGGGCGCGTGCCCTGGGGGCTGAGCCAGACCTTCGGCCCGCTCATCTACGTGCTCGAGGACAACGGGCTCGCCGATCAGGCCGTCCGGTTCGAGGCCATCATGCCGGAGGGCTGGCGCAACTAGCCGCGCGGGTCGGCGGATGGCGGGCCGATCCCGCTTTTTCCGATGTAAACGGGTGAGGCGTGGCCTGCGCGCAGGCGCGCTGCCCCATCCGGCCATCGGAGGAAGACCATGAAGGCCCGAACCACCCGCATCTGGACCTGCCTCATCGCCGTCGCGCTGCTGCTGCCCGCGCTTCCCGCAT
>JBFJPA010000396.1:0-4759 GCA_041617355.1 Longimicrobiales bacterium | reverse complement strand
TGGGCGACGTACCGCTGGAAGTACCACTGCGTTCGCTCGCGCTCCGTGGGCGTGCCCAGCGCGACGACGCGACAGATGCGCGGATTCATGGACTGGGTGATGCGCTTGATGACGCCGCCCTTGCCGGCGGCATCCCGCCCCTCGAAGAGCACGACGACCTTGAGGCCCGCGTGGCGGATCCACTCCTGGAGCTTGACCAGCTCGATCTGTAACCGGGCCAGCTCGGCCTCGTAGATCTTGCGGCGCAGCCGGGGAGCGCGGTCGCCGTCCGCCTCTTTGGCCTTCTTCTTCTGTTTCGCCATCCCCACCTCCGTGGCGAGCGCGGGGCCGGCAGCGGGCCGCAACCGGCCTCCGCAACATCGTGACATCCGGACGTCGACCTGCACAAGTCGCGTCGGCAGCCACGGCCTCCGGCCGACCGTTGCGCCCGCACGGCGCGGTGCGAGACATTGGCGGCGCCCACACACCCGAGTTCAACCCCCAGGCGCGGGGACGCAAGCATGCCCACGATCACCGGGGGCGGCCTGATCGCCGCCATGTTGGCCGCAGAGGGTGTCGACGTCGTGTTCGGCATCATCGACGGCACGTATTTCGGCTTCTACGCCGCGCTCGGCGAGCACGACATCCGCCTGATCGGACCGCGCCACGAGACGAGTGCGGCGCACATGGCGGGGGCGTACGCGCGCCTGACGGGGAAACTCGGCGTGTGTATGGCGAGCAACGGCCCGGGCGTCGCCAACGTGTTACCCGGTGTAGCGGTCGAGAACGGCGAGGGGAATCGCGTCCTGTTGATCACGAGCTCGCGCAGGACCGGGATCACCTATCCGGATCGCGGCGGCACCTTTCAGTACTTCAACCAGGTCGCGGTCACGAAGCCGATGACGAAGTGGGCGGCGGCCGTGCCGAGCTTCGACCGGATCGGTGAGATCGTGCGCCGCGCGCTCCGCATCAGCTTCCGCGGCCGGCCGGGCGTCGTTCACATCGACGTGCCGGAGAACATCATGAACGGCTCGTTCAAGACGGACGCGCTGGATGTCCGGCCGCCGTCGTCCTACCGGCGCGTGGCGCCGATCGCCGCGGACCCGGTGGCCGTGCGCGCGAGCGCCGACCTGCTCGTGACCGCGCGGCACCCCATGATCCACGCCGGCAACGGTGTCATAGCCTCTCATGCGTTCGACGAACTCGTCGCCGTGGCAGAGCTGCTGCGCGCGCCGATCACAACCAGTTGGGCGGGCCGTTCGGCGCTCGCCGAGACACACGAGCTGTCGATCCCCATGATCCACGTCGAGCTGAACAACAAGGTCCGCAACGGCGCGGACGTCGTTCTGGCGATCGGAACCCGGCTCGGCGAAACGGACTGGTGGGGCAAGCCGCCCTACTGGGCTCCGGCCAGCGTCCAACAATTGATCCACGTCGATATCGACGAGGACACGCTCGGCATGAACAAGCCGATGACGCTCGGCGTGCTCGCGGACGCGCGAGCGTATCTCTCGGCGCTGCGCGACGAGCTGGCGGCACGACCCTCGCGCGGCGCGCTAGGCCCGCGCGACGCGCAGGTCGCGGGATACCGGGCCGAAATCACGAAGGCCCGTGGTGAGCTGGACAAGAACCTGTCCAGGTCGGCCGACGGCGTACACCCGGCACAGGTCGCCGCCACGTGCCGCGAGATCTTCGACGATGACGCCATCCTCGTCATCGACGGCGGCAATACCGCGGTCTGGGCGAATTTCTACCACGTCGTGCGTGCGCCGAACACGGTCCTGACCACGCCCAAGCTCGGCATGCTGGGCGCCGGTGTCAGCCAGGCGCTCGGTGCCAAGGTCGCCCAACCGGAGCGGCAGGTGTACTGCATCATCGGCGATGGCGCGATGGGCTTCCATCCGCAGGAGGTCGAGACGGCCGTTCGTTGCGGCCTGCCCGTCGTCTACCTGGTCCTGTGCGACCGGCAGTGGGGCATGGTCAAGATGACGCAGCAGTTCCAGCTCAAGCCGATCAAAACATTGATCAAGAAAGCGCTCGGCCCCGACGAGACGATCAACACGGACCTCGGCGAAATCCGCTTCGACATGCTCGCGGAGAGCATGGGCGCACACGGCGAGCGGGTGTCGCAGCCGGACGAGCTGGCGCCGGCGATCCGGCGCGCGCTCGAGACCGGACGCTGCGCCGTGATCCATGTCGACGTGGACCCCGTGGCCCACATGTGGGCGCCGAGCCTGAAACACTTCAAGGACATGCACCAGGAGCCGAAAGGCTGACCGCACCGCACGCGGGAGCCGTCGATGGGTGATGTCGACGCGTTGAGGCTCACGTTCGAGCCGAGCACGCTGATCACGCTCAACGTAGTCCTCGGGCTCGTCATGTTCGGCGTCGCCCTGGATCTTCGCGTCGAGGATTTCCGCGCGGTCGCCCGCCAGCCGCGCGGCGCCGCGATCGGGCTCATCGCGCAGTTCGTGATCCTGCCTGCCGCGACCTACGCGCTCACCCGCCTGCTCGACCCCATGCCGAGCATCGCGCTGGGCATGATCCTCGTGGCGGCATGTCCGGGCGGCAACATCTCGAACATCATCACTCATCTGGCCGGGGGGAACACGGCACTCTCCATCGGCATGACGGCGCTGTCCACCACGGCGGCCGTGGTCATGACGCCGTTGAATCTCACGTTCTGGGGCTCCCTCGACCCGGACACGGCGGCGATCCTGCGGGAGGTCAGCCTCCAGCCGATCGACCTCCTGCTCACGATCTTCACGATTCTGGGCGTCCCGCTCGTGCTGGGCATGGCCCTGGCCGCGAAGCGGCCGGTGCTCGCGGCTGCGCTGCGCCGTCCCATGAAGGTGCTGTCAGTCCTCTTCTTCATCACCATTGTCGCACTCGCGTTGATCGCGAACTGGGACCACTTCCTCGCCTACGTGGGCGTGGTCATGGGAATCGTGGCGGTGCACAACGCGACGGCGCTCGGACTCGGCTTCGGCGCGGCGCGTCTCGTCGGCTTGCCCGCTCGTGATGCGCGCGCGGTTTCGATCGAGGTCGGAATCCAGAACTCCGGCCTCGGCCTGACCCTGATCTTCACGTTCTTCGCCGGCCTGGGTGGAATGGCGCTCGTCACGGCGTGGTGGGGCGTCTGGCACATCGTCGCGGGATTGACGCTGGCCAGCGCGTGGAGTCTGCTCGACCGCCGCGCACCGGCCACGGAGGCGGCGTGAGCGGGCGCGCGGTGCTGGTCACGGGCGCCGCCGGCTACATTGGCAGGAAGCTGACCGCGGCGCTCGCGGGAGATCCGAATCGATCCGTGACCGTCATCGCTACCGACATTCGCAAGCCGACCGATGCCGAGCGACAGCCCGGCGTCACGTACGAGACGGCGGACGTCCGCGACGCGGACCGCTTCGTACGGCTGTTCGAGCTGCACGGTGTCGAAACCGTCGTCCACCTGGCCTCCATCGTCACACCGGGCAGGGACAGCTCACGGGAGCTCGAATACGCCGTGGACGTGCAAGGCACACAAAACGTACTGACCGCCTCCCTGCAAACCGGTGTCCACAAGTTGATCGTCACGAGCAGCGGCGCCGCGTACGGATATCACCCGGACAACGCGGACTGGCTCGATGAGACCGACCCACTGCGCGGGCACGAGACGTTTGCGTACGCCCATCACAAGCGACTCGTCGAGGAGATGCTGGCTGTGGCGCGGACGGAGCATCCCGAGCTTGCCCAGCTCGTGTTTCGACCCGGCACGGTGCTGGGGCGGGACGTGCACAATCAGATCACGGCCTTGTTCGAGAAGCCGGTCATTCTCGGCGTGGCTGGCTCGGACTCGCCGTTCGTCTTCATCTGGGACGAGGATGTCGTCGCATGCCTGCTGCGCGGCATCCGCGAGCCACTGACGGGCGTCTACAACCTGGCCGGCGACGGCGTGGTCACATTGCGCGAAATCGCGCGGCGGACGGGCAGACGGTACCTGCCCCTGCCGGCGGTCTTCATCCGTGGCACCCTCGCCGTGTTGCGCACGCTCGGGCTGACACGGTATGGCCCCGAACAGGTGGATTTCCTCCGCTATCGGCCGGTTCTCTCGAACCGGCGCCTGCAGGAAGAGTTCGGCTTCACGCCACGCATGACGTCGAGCGACGTGTTCGACTACTACTGGCTTTCGCGGCGTGGGGCGGAGTCATGACGGCCGATGCGGGCGCGCCCGTCGTCCTCATCCCGGGTGCCGCCGGCGGCATCGGCTCGGCGCTCGCGAAGCGGTATGCACTGGCGGGCTACCGGCTCGCCCTCGTTGACATCGACGAGACGGGGCTCGCCGCGCTGGGCGCCGCGCTCCGTGCGAACGGGCACGAGGTGACTGCCCTGCCCTGCGATGTCACCGATGCGGCGGCGAGTCGTGCGGCGGTCGTCAGCGTGATTCGCGAGTTCGGCGGCATTGACGTGGTCATCGCCAATGCGGGACGCACCCACCTCAGCTTCGTCGCCGATACCGATCCGTCGGTGTTCCACCGAGTGATGGCGATCAATTTCTTCGGCGCCGTTCACATCGCGCATGCTGCACTGCCGTCGTTGATCGAGAGGCGGGGCAGAATCGCCGTGGTCTCGAGTATCGCCGGCTTCGCGCCGTTGTCCGGCCGCGCCGGATACGCGGCCAGCAAGCACGCGTTGCACGGTTTCTTCGACTCGCTCCGTGGTGAACTGCGGCAAAGCGGTGTGACGGTCACACTGGTCTGCCCCTGGTTCACACGGACCGCGATCGGCGCGCGGGCGTTGGGCG
>JBFJPA010000395.1:0-4761 GCA_041617355.1 Longimicrobiales bacterium | reverse complement strand
TCAGCACGCGCACCAGAAGGGTGTGATCCACCGCGACCTGAAGCCATCCAACGTGCTGGTCGAAGTACGGGAATCGACGCCGGTCGTGAAGGTCATCGACTTCGGCATCGCGAAAGCGATGGGCCACGAGCTGACCGACCGCACGCTCGTCACACGGCTCGGCCAGCTGATGGGCACGCCCGAATACATGAGTCCCGAACAGGCCGAAATGTCCGGCCTCGACGTCGATACACGGACGGACATCTACTCGCTCGGTGTGATGCTGTACGAGCTGATGGTCGGCACGCTGCCCTACGACCTCGGCGGCGCAGCCGACCTAGCCGTTCAGGTCTCGCTACGCGAGCGCGAAGTACCGAAGCCGAGCACGCGACTGACCTCGCTGGGCCAGACCCAGACCCGCATCGCCGTGTTGCGGCAGACCACGCCCGAATTTCTGCGGCGGGAGCTGAAGGGCGACTTGGACTGGATCATCCTCATGGCGATGGAGAAGGACCGCACGCGGCGCTACGAGACCGCGAACGGCCTCGCCATGGACATCCGCAGACACCTGAACGACGAGCCGGTCATCGCCCGCCCACCCAGCGCGCGTTATCGGCTGCACAAGTTCGTCCGTCGCAATCGGACGGGCGTTCTGGCGGCGGGTATCGCGAGCGTTGCGATCGTGGCGGGCGCCGCCGCGGCGACCGTCGGCATGGTCAACGCACGGACGGAGCGGGCACGGGCGGAACGGGAGGCGGCGACGGCGCTGAGCGTTTCGGACTTTCTCGTCGGTCTGTTCCGTGTGAGCGATCCGGGCGAGGCGCAGGGCAATACCATCACGGCGCGCGAGATCCTGGATCGCGGCGCCGACCGAATCGGGCGCGAGCTCGCCGGTCAGCCGCTGGTCCAGGCGAGGTTGCTCCGCACGGTGGGCGATGTCTATCGCGAGCTCGGTCTCTACGCGGATGCCGAGCCATTGTTGACCCGGGCGGTCACCCTTGCGGAGCAGGTGCCTGGCGGCGAGGTGGAAATGGTCGAGGCACTGCATCGATTGGGCGTGCTGCAGCAGCGACGGGGTCTGTTCGCGGCCGCCGAATCGACATTGATCCGTGCCATCCTCACGCACCGCGCATTGAACGGCGATGTACTCGAGGAGGCCAGTCTGGTGCACAGCCTGGCCAGCGCGCATCAACGGCAGGGACGCTACACTGTGGCCGATTCCCTGCTCGCGCAGGTGCTCGAGATCCGCGAGCGGCTCCTGCCCCCGGACGATGCCCGGCTCGCGACGACGCTCAGCGACATCGGCCTGGTGCACTGGCAGAAGCGCGAGCTGGCGAGCGCCGAACCGTATCTCGAACGTGCGCTCGCCATCCGGGAGCGGGTGCTCGGCGAGAACCACCCGGACCTGGCGGCGGGTTTCCTGAATCTCGGTGCGCTGCTGTACACCCAGGAGAAATACGCGCAGGCGCGGGCCGCGTACGAGCGTGCGCTGCGCATCTACGAGACGTCGCTCGACGCCGATCACCCCCGCGTCGCCATGGCGCTCAACAATCTGGCCGAAGTCGACTGGGTGCAGCGTGACTTCGCGAATGCGGAACGGAAGTATCTGCGCGCGCTCGCGATCAAGGAGCGGACCCTCGCGCCCGGAGACCCCAGCCTGGCCACCACGATCAAAGGGCTCGCGGATGTTTATCGCGACGATGCCCGCTACGCGGAGGCCGAACCGTTGTACCGCCGGGCGCGCTCGATCCTGGAGGGCGCGCTCGGTTCGGCCAACAGGAACACCATCGACCTGTTGGAGGACTATGCGCGGATGCTGCGGGTCGCGGGGCGGGCCGAAGAAGCGGCCGCCCTCGACGATACGATCGCGGCACTGCGGGCGCGGTAACGGTCCCGCCTCTCAGGGCTGGTGATCACCCCTCGCCGATCACCACATCCGGGTCGATAATGACCGTCCGGTCTGCACAGTAGAGCGCGATCTGGTACGGGAACCGCTGACCCGGCGGTGCCGTCGGGACCACCGCACCGGCACGGGCTGGAGCTGCCGCACGTGCCCGCGCCGGCACACCCGGAAACGGCCAGCCGCGGAGCGGCCGAATGTCCATGGAGTCGGCGCCCGTATGATTCCAGACCAGGGAATCGCCGCGCGCCAGCGTCGCGACCCACGGATTGATGGAGACCGTAACGCCGGTACCCCTGCAGTCGGCCTGCACATTCACGGTGACGGTCGCTCGCACGTCGTCGCGCCGGCCGGGTGCGGCTGCCACGAGGACGACCAGGCCGAGGACCACCAGGGACCAACCGATCGAACGCTGCATCGCGAACCTCCGGCAGGATGTGGACGGGAGGCGCAATGATTGCCTGCGGCCGCACCCGGACACAAGGATCTTCGTGAGCTCCAGAAGGTCGGCGGCGGCTACGCTCCGAACACGCCCTCCAGCCGATCCCGGTAGCGCCGGCTCAGCCGCAGCTCCGTGCCATCCCGCATCTCGACGAGCAGATCGCCGTGCGACCAGCTGTGCAGCTGCTTCACGTGGTCCAGGTTCACGATCGTGCCACGGTGGATACGCACGAAGCTCGGCGGCAGTCGTGTCTCGAGTTCCTGCAGCGTCCCGCGCACGAGATACGCGTCCGGACCGATGTGAAGCTCGGCATAGTTTCCGGCGGCGGCGATCCATGCCACATCGCCTGCGGGTGCGAGTAGCATGCGCCCTCGGCCGCGGACCAGGAAGCGATCCAGCCGGCGTCGCTCGCGCGGCAGCTCGGCGAGGGCTTCGAGCGCATCGTGCGAAGGGTCGGCGGCCTCCAGAGCCCGGTCCAAAGCGGCGGTGAAACGGGCCCGGTCGACCGGTTTGAGCAGGTAATCGAGGGCCCGCACCTCGAAGGCTCGCACCGCGTGTGTGTCATGGGCGGTCACGAAGATCACGCGCGGCGGATCCACGTCCAGCGCTTCCAGGACCTGAAACCCATCCATTTCCGGCATCTGCACATCGAGCAGGACCAGGTCCGGCCGTTCCGTCTCGATCGCGCGCACGGCTTCTACGCCGTTCGCCGCTTCCGCCACGACACGCGCACGGCCGTCTTCTTCAATGAACCGGCGCAGCTTCGTGCGTGCGTGCGGCTCGTCATCCACAATGACAACGCGTGGCTCAGACATGCGCGAGAGGTTCCGGAATCGAATCGGCCGCGGTGGGTTCGGGCGCCCGCCGGAACGGCATGCGCACCGTGGTCACGGCGCCACGCGTGGCGCCGTTGGCCAGCTCGAGTGAGGCGGACTCTCCATGGAGATGGTGGAGCCGCTCCCGCGTGTTACGAAGTCCGACGCCCTGTCCAATCAACGACTCCGTGTCGCCCGGAACGCCGGGACCGTCGTCCACGACCTGGATCGTGAGCGTGTCACGCTCCCGGGATACGGTGATATCGATGGAACCGGCGTCGGCTCGCCTGGCGACGCCGTGGTGGATCGCGTTTTCCACGAGCGGCTGGAGCAGGAAGACGGGAACCAGCGCCGCCCGCGCGGTCGGCGCGAGGCGCGTCGTTACGACGAGGCGGTCGCCAAAGCGAGCACGCATGATCTCGACGTACTCGCTCAGCAAGTGCAGCTCTTCCTCGATCGTGACCTCGGACCGGCCGGGCGAAGCGAGACTCGAGCGGAGAAGATCCGACAACCGGCTGATGAGACGGTCCGCCTGTTCCGCGTCGCTGTACATTACGGAGGAGATCACGTTCAGCGTGTTGAACAGGAAATGGGGCTGCAGCTGTCCCTGCAGCGCTTGCAGCCGCGCTTCCTGCAAGCGTGCCTCCAGCCTCGCCTCGCGCAACACGCGATTCTGCGCCGACCGCCACAGGCTCCACGCGTGTACGGCCGCTGCCAGAATCGCGTAGCTCAGCACATCGTTCGCGAATTCCATCGGAAAGCGGAACGACAGCTGACCGTAGTCGTAATTGCCCAGCCCGAAGAGCGGCCACAGCGGCAGCCGAAGGCCCCACATGAGCAGCGTCTTCGTGATCGAATAAAGCAGCAATGCAACGACGTGGAACCCGAGATGACGAGGCCAGGTTGGGCCGCGCAGGGGCCAGCGCCGGCAGGCCGGCAACAGGATCAAGAAAAAGACGAAGAGGGTCGCCGTCGATCCCGTCAGCTCCGACAGCAGACTGTCCAGGAACGGTCGGGACGAGCCCGTGGCCCGAGCGCCCAGATGGAAGTACGCCGTCCGCAGCACCCCGTCGATGAGGAAGAACAGGATGACGAACGCGACGGCGCGTCGGGCGATGCGGTCGGCGTTCTCGGAGTCACGAAACATGTCTCAATGGATGCCGTGGCGCCCGCCGTCGCGAAAGGCGGAGCGGTCCCATTCGGCCCTCACCAGTCCCGCTCGTCCCGCCGGGCTGCGCCTGTGATCGACAGCTCCTCGATCATGAGGGCGAACCCCAACCCCGTAACGGATGCGTTGACATGCGATACCCGCACGGAAGGCCCGCGCCCTTGTGTCTCGGGCTGCTCTTGCTGACGGCCGCGGCATGCGGCTCCGGTACCGGCGCCCCGGCCGACGTCGAGTGGGCCCACTACGGCGGTGATGCGGGAGGCACGAAGTACTCGCCCCTCGACCAGATCCACCGCGGCAACGTGGCCGGCCTCGAGGTCGCATGGACGGCCCGCGCCGCGGACTTTCCGGCCGAGATGTTCGATGCGGCGACTCATGGCCAGAGCGACGATCCACGAGCTGCCTCGGGCGCCTGCGGCAGCTGCCACGGCTCCGATCTCCGCTTCGAGGCGACGCC
>JBFJPA010000394.1:0-4786 GCA_041617355.1 Longimicrobiales bacterium | reverse complement strand
CGGCCAGTTGCCCGATCCGACCCCGCAACTGCGGGCCGGCCTCGACCAGGCCGAAGGCTTCCCCGTCTTCCGATCCGCACCACGACTGCTGCGCGAGGCCCTCCTCTTCCCGTACGCGAACGGAGCCGGTTTCGTCTGGCGCGTCTGGGCCGCGCAACCCGAGGACGCGCGACCCGCGCTCGCCCAGTTCATCCCCGCGTCCACGGAGCAGGTACTCGATCCGGGTTCCTTCCTCGAGGCCGCCGACGCGCCGACGGAGCTTCGCTTCGAATCGACGAGCCCATGGCGCGTCGTCTACGAAAACACGTTCGGCGCCCTCGAGACACGGCTCTTCTTCGAGATTCGCGGCGGCGATCCGGCGGCCGCGAGAGGCTGGGATGGCGACCGCTACCGTGTGCTGGAGACCCCGGACGGTGGCCGCGTACTGGTCTGGCATTCGGTCTGGGACGATGCCGAATCGGCGGCCCGCTTCGCCGTGGCAGTGCGACCGCTCGCGGGCCCGACCGGCTCGATCATGGCACGCCAATCCGACCGGCCGACCGTGACCGTCGTCATCGGGCAGCCGACGGGCGGCCCGCTCGTCCCGGCGGGTGCGCCGTCATGTCCTGCAGACGGGTCTATCTGCCTGATTCGCTGAACGCATAGTTGGGCGGCGACGCGAGCGTGCACGTCACGCCGCGGTTCCAATTGAGCTGAACATCGGCATGCGCCGCTTCTGAGGCGCTCGGGCGGTGAAGCGCGGCTCCCGCGTTGAGGTCTGCCGCGGGGGCCGCGTCGTTGGGTGGACCCACTCATGCCAGTCGCATGGCCGGTCCGACGCAGCGCCCCTACCTTGCTCGCATGAGCGAATCCGCACCCCAGCCGAGCGCCGCCATTCGCGTGACCGTCCGCGGCTCGGACGCGAGCTACGACGTCCATATCGAACCCGGTTCGTTGCAGCGCCTGCCGGAGGTCGCGCTGGCGGTGGCGCCGGCCGTGCGTTTCATCGTGGTCGCGGACGCGAACGTGGCGAAGCGGGTCGCGCCGATCGTGCTCGAGACGCTGCGAGCTGAACGCCGCACGGACCTGTTCACTTTCCCTGCCGGTGAGTCGCACAAGACGCGATCGTCGTGGGCAGCACTGACCGACGCGATGCTGGACGCTGGTGTGGGTCGGGACGCATGTGTCGTCGCCCTCGGCGGTGGTGTCACGGGCGACCTTGCCGGCTTCATTGCCGCCACGTACATGCGCGGCCTGCCATGGCTCCAGGTGCCGACGTCGCTGCTCGCCATGATCGATGCGTCGATCGGAGGCAAGACGGGTGTCGATGTGGAGAGCGGAAAGAACCTGGTTGGCGCATTTCACCAGCCGCGCGCGGTCGTCGTCGATCCGACGGTTCTCGCCACGTTGCCGGTGGCGGAGTTGCGCAACGGCCTGGCGGAAGCCGTCAAGCACGCAGCCCTCGCGGACCCAAAGCACCTCGATTGGATCCACGACCACGCGGACGGCCTGCTGGCCGGCGCGCTTGCTCCATTGACGACGCTCGTCCGGTGCTCGGTCGAGATCAAGGCGAGCATCGTGAGTGCGGACCCGGCCGAGCGAGGCCAGCGCGCGACCCTGAACTTCGGGCACACCCTCGCACACGCGATCGAGCGGGTCACCGATTTCGCGGTGCCGCACGGCCGCGCGGTCGCCATCGGCATGGTCTGTGAAGCCCGCATCGGCGAAGCGGCCGGCGTGACGGAGGCGGGCACGGCCGAGCGCATCGCCAGCGTGCTCACCCGACTCGGCTTGCCGACGCGACTGCCCGATGGCGTGAGCCCGGCCGCGTTGCTCGACGCATCGCTGACCGACAAGAAGGTCCGCTCCGGGCGGATCCGCTGGGCGTTGCTCGAGGCGATCGGACGCGCGGCCCGCGACGCAGCCGGCGCCTGGACCCTCGACGTGCCCGACGAAACCGTCCTCGTCGCACTCGGTGCCTAGAGCTATCTGCGCACGGATTCGGCGTTTGACTGCCTCTCACAGCCCCGCTATCTTCTCCACGGCCTTCGGGACGGCGGGCCCGCCCGCGCGAGCGCTGCGCCGGCGCCCTCGTCGCCCGTTCGCCAGGGACCCAAGCGGAGGCGGGATGGCGCTCATCGAGCGCGGAACGGGGCGGTCGATCGCGGACGTGTTGGAAATGCGGGCGTCGGAACACGCCGACCGCCCGTTCCTCATCTTCGGCGATCGCCGCTTCAGCTACGGTCAGGTCAATCGACAGGCGAGCGCACTCGCCGCGGCGCTGCACGAATTGGGTGTCGAGCGCGGGGATCGGATCGCCCTCGACCTGCCCAACTGGCCTGAGTTCATTGTCTCCATGTTCGCGGCCGCCAAGCTCGGCGCCGTCATGGTCCCGCTCAATCCGCGTTACACGGTGCCCGAGTTGCAGTACATGCTGCGGCATTCCGAAGCGACGGTCGTCATCAGTGCCGAGACGTTCAACGACACCGACTACCTGCAGCTGTTCGAGGGGTTCCTGACGCAGCTGCCGGAATTCCAGTATCTGGTTACCGTCGGCGAGGCCGATCTCTGGTACGACGACCGGATCTACCAGTACGAAGACCTGCTCTCGAGCGGCGAGGGCCGCGAGCTGCCGACCGTTGAGCGGTCGCCCAGCGAGGACACGTTCGCCATTCTCTATACGTCCGGCACGATGGGAAAGCCGAAGGGCGTTGCCCTGACGCACGCCAACGTCCTTTCCGCGGCTGCCGCGACGGTCGACGCGATCGGCCTGACCGAGACCGACGTCGTATTCGGTGTGGCAACCGTGTTCCATGTGTTCGGCCTGGGTCCCGGCATCGTCGGCACCGCACTCGGCGGCGCATCGCTCGTGTTGCAGGAGCAGTTCGATCCGGCTACGGCGCTCGACCTCATCGAACGCCACCAGGTGACCGTGCATTATGGTGTGCCGACGGTCTACATTACGGAGTTGCGCGAGCAGGAGAGGAAGGCGAGAAACCTGTCATCGCTGCGCGCCGGCATTGTGGCCGGCGCGCCGATCGGCGACGAAATGGTGCGGCGCATCCGCGCGGAGTTCTGTCCGAACCTGTGCATCGCGTATTCGTTGACGGAAACGTCGTCGACGGTGTCGATGACGCGGCCCGAGGATTCGCCTGCCAAGCACAGCTTCACGGTGGGCCGCCCGCTGCCTGGCGTCGAGATCCGGGTGCTCGATCTCGATGGCAGTGCGCTGCCGGAGGAAAGCCTGGGCGAGCTGGCGGTGCGCGGGCCGGGCGTGATGAAGGGCTATTATCGCCAGCCCGGCGAGACGTCTCAGTCGTTCGATGAGGATGGGTACTTCCTGACCGGCGACCTGGGCATGGTCGATGATGACGGCTTCCTGCACATCGTCGGCCGACGCAAAGAGATGATCATTCGCGGCGGATTCAATGTGTATCCGCGCGAAGTGGAAGACCGGATTCACGGACACCCCGCGGTCCTGGATGTGGCCGTGGTCGGGTTGCCCCACGAGGTGTTGGGCGAAGCCGTGTGTGCGTGTGTGCTTCCGGTCGAAGGCGCGATCGTGACCGGCGAAGAGATCAAGGACTGGTGCCGGACCACGCTCGCGGATTACAAAGTGCCGGACCTGGTCCGGTTCTTCGATGAATTCCCGCTGACGGGCAGCGGGAAAGTGCGGCGAATCGAGTTGGCGCGCATGGTCAGCGCCGAGGAGTCGAGCCGCCGACCCTGAGAGACTCGCGAGACTCCCGCGCCGACGCGCGCGAGCTCGTGCCTGTCGTTACGGATGGCCGATGCCGGCCGGGTACTCCGCCCGGCTCGCCTTCCCGACAGCCGCGATCCCGCCCGCGAGCGGGGGCCTCGCCACCATGGAAAGAGAGACCCCACAGAATGACGGCTCAGTTCGCGCGGGCCAGCTACCAAAGCCGGCCTGGTGGCCCCATCCAGCACAATCCGCAGGCGGCGCTCCTCATCGATTTCGACAACGTGACGATGGGGATCCGCAGCGACTTGTCGAAGGAGCTGAAGAACCTCCTCGGCAGCGACATCATCAAGGGCAAGGTCGCCGTCCAGCGGGCGTACGCCGATTGGCGTCGCTACCCGCAGTACATCGTGCCGCTCGCCGAGGCATCGGTTGACCTGATCTTTGCTCCCGCGTACGGCAGTTCGAAGAAGAACGCGACCGACATTCGGCTCGCGATCGATGCGCTCGAACTGGTTTTCACGCGGCCCGAGATCGGCACGTACATCCTGCTGTCCGGCGACAGCGATTTCAGCAGCCTGGTGCTGAAGCTGAAGGAGTACGGAAAGTACGTGATCGGCGTGGGCATCCGGGAATCCGCATCGGACCTGCTCGTTCAGAACTGCGATGAGTACTACAGCTACTCGGTACTGACGGGGCTCACGAAGACGACGGACGAACAGCCCGTCGCGAGCAACGATCCGTGGGAGCTGGTGGATCTCGCGGTTCGGCAGATGACGGACAACGAGGATGTCATGCGGTCCGACCGGCTCAAGCAAGTGCTGCTCGAGCTGGACCCGAACTTCGACGAAAAGACGCTCGGCTTCAGCAAGTTCAACCGCTTCCTGCACGAGGCCGCCAACCGCGGGCTGCTCAAGCTGCAGAAGATGGAGAACGGCCAGTATGAGGTCGCCCTGGCCGATGCCGCGTCGCCGGCGGCTGAAGCGGAGTCGCGTGCGGTCGAAGAGGACCGAATGGACGGGCGGCGTGGCCGGCGTCGGGGTCGTGGCCGGCGCGAGGAGCGCACGCGTCCGCCGGCCGCGGATGCTGCACCGCCTGCATCGCCTG
>JBFJPA010000393.1:0-4812 GCA_041617355.1 Longimicrobiales bacterium | reverse complement strand
GTCGGCCACAGGAGATGCATTCGCGCCGCCGACGCACCGCACGGCCTTCACGGCTCGTGCGGGAGTCGACGACGCGATCTTCCGTCCCGCTACAGAACGGGCAGCGCATGCGACGTTAGCGGAGCGACCTGAGCAGCCGCTCCGCTTCCTGGGCCTCGGGCGACGCGGGGAACCGCTGCCGCACCTGCTGGAAGTACTCACGTGCGCGATCCCGCTGGTTCGCGTCCCGCGCCACGATGCCGGCCCGCAGCAGCGCCTGCGGCGCCTTCTCGGCGCGCGGCCACTGCCGCTCCACTTTCTCGAACTCCGCCAGCGCACGTTCCGCGTTGCCCTCGCCCGCGTACGTCTCCGCCAGTGCGAATTGCGCATCCGCTGCACGCGGATCGTTCGGGAAGCTCCGCACGATCTCCTCGAACACCGTGCGCGCCGTCGCATACGACTGCTGTTGCAGGAACTCCATGCCCTGCTGGTACAGGTCCTCCGCCGCTCCGACCGAGGGCGTGCCACCCATGGTCTGAGACGGTCCGCCCATCGACGGCCGCTCCAGACGCTCGAGCAGCTGCGCCACGACCAGCTGCGTCTGATTGATCATCTCTTCCAGCCGCGAGAGGTTCTCCTCCAGCTGCTGGAAGCGGTGACTGGTCTCGCCGCGCAGGTCGCGCTGTATGGCGAATCCGCTGCGCAGCGTATCGAGCACGAGCTGCGTCTGCTGCTGCATCTCGCGCGCCACCGACCGCTGCTGCTGCTCCAAAGCGTCGATCCGTTGCTGCAGCGTGCGCACGTCCCGCTTCGTCGCGCAGCCCGCCACCACCAGCAACAGGACCACGCCAAGGAGACGCGCCCGTCCCTTCATTGCCACCATCGAATCAGTTCCCCGGCATCACCAGGTTGTCGCCGCCCCGCGTGATGCGGAACTCGGCGCGGCGATTCATGGCCCACGCTTGCTCATTGGACCCGGGGTCCATTGGCTGGTCCTCCCCGGCCGTCTCCGTCGCCAATCGATTCGCGGCGAGTCCGAACCCCGCAAGGTAGTCCCGCACCGCATTCGCACGTCGCAATCCGAGCGCGAGGTTGTACTCGATCGAGCCACGCTCGTCGGCGTGCCCCGTAATCTGGATCTCCACGGCCGGATTCGCCCGCAGCACATCCAGCTTCCGGCGCAGCGTCTCCTGGGCGTCCGGCCGGATACGCGACTCATCGTAATCGAAATGGACCCGCTCCATCAGGATGGCGCGGGCCCGTGCGGTCACTTCTGCGAGCCTCCGGCGCTCGGCCTCGGCCCGCGCGATCGAATCCGCGCGCGCCCGGTCCAGGGCCGCTTGTCCCTGGCCGGCCGTGTCGGGTCGCTGCACGGGCGTGGGCGGCGCGGGCTCCTGCCTCCTCGAGCAGGCGACGGCGAGGGCCGCCAACAGAACGGTTACGACGACGCGGACGCTCATCCTCCCCTCCCTGGGAACGATCTTCGCTTTAGCGCGCCCCGTCGGCGAGGCGGGCCGCCAGCGAGGGCGACCAATCGGCGATACGGAGCCTGCCGCCGGTGACGAGCGGTCGGATGTTTCCTGTCCCGATATCGATAACATACAGGCCCGGTCCCGCGCCGCGCACCCCTGAGCTCGTGAAGACGATGTGCCGACCGTCCGGCGCCCAACTCGGGTCCTCGTTGCGGCCCTCCCGCGTGAGCTGCTCGACCTGCCCGCCGGCCCGATTCGCGTTCGACAGCATGAGCTGGCGAATGCCGCGCGAATCGCCGTGGAAAACGACCTCGTTGCCGGTCGGCGACCAGTCGGGCGCGGCGTAGGCGACGCGCTCGCCGAAGGGGCTCAGCACGGTGGCATTGCCACCCTCTGCGGGCATGACGTACACGTGCTGGCGGCCCGTACGCGTGGAGTGGAACGCGATGCGGCGACCATCGGCGGAATACGTGGGCGACATGTTGTCGCCAGCGCTGTTGGTCAGCTGCCGGGTCGTGTTGCCGCGCAGGTCGTGCTCCTGGATCTCCGCGCCGCCTTCGGGCCAGTTCGCGAACGCGATCTTGTTCCCATCGGGCGAGTACTGCGGCGTGAGCAGCAGGTTCGGATCGCGTGCCAGCGTGCGGGTGCGGCCGGTGATCAGGTCGCGCTCGATGAGGTGCCACCCGTCGGTCTCGCGGACGGTGTAGGCGAGGCGCGTTCCATCCGGTGACCAGGTCGGCGAATAGATCTGCGAATCGGAGCCGAAGATTCGGCGCAGGTTCTCACCGTCGCTGTCCACCAGCAGCAGGTCGTATTTGCCGTTCCCGTTCTGGCGCACGAACGCGACCCGGGACGCGGCCATGCCGGGCTGGCCGGTGATCCAGCGCACGATCTCGTCGGACGCGACGTGCACGGCCATGCGGAATTCCGGCGCGGACGTGGTCGGCAACGCGAATTCGCGCGACTGTTTCACGTTCCCGTAGACGACGTCATAGAGCGTGATCTGCACGCGGAACCCGCTGGGCGTCGCCATGACATCGCCGGCCACGACCCACACGACGTTGAGACCGTTCCACTGCGCGTAGTCCATCGGCCCACTGGCGAGCGACGCGGGCGTGGGCCGCATGTCGAATCGATCGGAGAGGCGCAGGTCGTTTTCGACGATCTGGGTGATCTCCGACGCCGTGTTGACGACCATGCTGGCGGCCGTGAACGGCTGGACCGCCAGTGCAGGCCGGTTGCGGATCGTGTACCGCGCCGCCAGCTCGACGCCGGGCGGCAGCCGAGTCGTATCCTGTTGTGCGACGAGCGGCGCGGCTTCGACCGTCATGCCGGCCACGATGAGTGCCGTGCTGAAGGCCTTCCAGTTCGAACGACGAAGATGCATTCCCCTGCTTTCTCCCGTCAGCCGGGCGGTAGGAATCGGAATCGGATCCAAAGCCGGTCCTGGACCCAGCCATCCGGCAGCGGTCCGAAGGCGCCCCGCCGGCCGGCCTGTTCCACGGCATTCATCGCCTGCAGGTCGAAGTTGAAGTCTCCGGACTTCTGCAAGACCTGAATGCCGCCGACAGTGCCATCACGCCCGATGTAGAAGACGACCTGGTTCTCGAGCTTCGGTGAGCCGGACCAGCGGAAGTACCGGTTCAGCTGCAGGATGATGTTGTCCAGGTACTCCGGGAACGGGAACTGCTGGCCCTCGAGGTCGACATCGATGTTCTCGCCGCCGGGCGAATTGGGACTCGCGTTCTGGCCCTGCGTCGGCTCCGGCGGCTTCGGCTTCGCGTCTTCGGGCGGCCTCTCCACGGCTTGTGGACGCTGCTGCGGCCGCGGCGGCGTCGGCCGGGTCTGTGGCGGCTGCACGGTGCGCGGCGCACGGATCGGCGTATTCACGGCGACCGGCGCGGGCGTGGGTGCCTCCACCTGCGGCGGCGGCGAGAACAGCTTGACGCGATAGACCTCGAATTCCGGCGTGTTCGGCCGGACCAGCGTGGACGCCCATAACCCGATGACGAGGGCGGCGTGGAATCCGACCGACCCGACCACGGCGCGCCGGTCCGGCCCCGGACGGCGGCGGCCGAGGCTCCCGCCCAGCATCGGCCCCGACCCGACCGGCCGCTGTTCCGCGTTCGCTTCCCGCTTCTCCGCCATGGCTACACGATCCGTTCCGTCAGCGTGGCCTCGGCTCGACGACGAGGCCGACGTCTTCTACGCCCAGCCGCTTGATGAGGCCCATGACTTCCATGACTCGCCCGTAGTTCACACGCCGGTCGCCCTTCAAGGTGATCGCCCGCTTCTCGCCCGTGATCATCGTGCGCAGCACGACTTCGAACTCGTCGAGCGAGGCGATACGTGTCTTTTCGACGAAGACATCGCCGTTGTCCGCTACGCTGACCACGATGGCCTCCGACTGCGTCAGCGGTGTCGCGTCCGCTTCCGGCAGCTGGACCTCGATCCCGCCCTGCAGAATCGGCGCAGTGATCATGAAAATGATCAGCAGCACGAACGCGACGTCCACGAGATTCGTGATGCCGATCTCGGCTTCGACCGGGAGGCGACGCCGGCGACGGCCACCCATGCGCAGCACGTTACAGCCTCCCTTCGCGCGCCAGCGTGCCGATGAATTCGCTGGCGAATCCTTCCAGCTCGCCGCTGAAACGATCGAGCCGGTTGGCGAAATAGTTGTACGCGATCGCCGCCGGAATCGCGGCGACCAGGCCGAACGCCGTCGTGATCAGGGCTTCCGCGATGCCGGGCGCGACCGACGCGATGTTCGCCGACCCGGTCGTCTGGATGCCGATGAACGCGTTCATCACCCCGAGCACGGTGCCGAGCAGTCCCAGCAAGGGCGCCGTCACCGCGACGATGGCGAGCCACACCATCCCGCCGGACAGCGCATCCCGTTCCTCATCCTGGACCTTCTCCAGCACGAGCCACAGCGCGCTGAGCTGCGTCTCGCTCAGGCCGGGCGCCGGCGGCGCGTTCTCGCGTAGCGCGCCGGGCCGGAGCTCGCTGAAGAAGTTCGTGCCCTGCCGGAATACCCGGCTGTAGGCGGTCTCCGGCAGCCTCATGATCGCTTTGTACGCGTCTTCCAGCCTCTGAGTTCGTTCCACGGCGGCCAGAAAGCGCTGGCCGTCCTTGCGAAGACGATTGAACTGCCTCGCCTTCCACAGAATGATAACCCAGGACAGGAGGGAGAACGCCGCCGTCACGGCGACGACGACCCTGGTCGTCGGCGTCCCGCCGAGGATCATGGCGATCGGTCGCGGCAGTGTGCCGGCCGCCTGGAGCAGGGCGATCACCGTGCCTCCTTGCCGTTGGCGATCCAGCGGTAGGTCGCGGCCAGCCCCTGCTCCAGCGTCGT
>JBFJPA010000392.1:0-4819 GCA_041617355.1 Longimicrobiales bacterium | reverse complement strand
TGTTCGAGCGACACGGCGTGGAGCGGCGGTATCCGGAGCTCGATCTCGCCGATGACGTCGTCTTCGATGTGTTCGATGGCCTGCTCGAACGTTACCGCTTCACGGCTCGCGAGTCGGGTGGCAGCACGGTTGGCATCGGTGAAGGCATTGATCCGGAGATGCTCGGCCGCGTTTTCGAGGGCGTCATGTCGACCTCGCGCCGAGTGGACACGGGCACCTTCTATACACCTGCCGGCACGGTCGATGAGCTCGTTCGCGATGCGATCGCCGCGTGGTTGGCGCCCCGAATCGGTCTGGCGGCAGCCGAGCAGCTCGTCGGTGACGCCGATCCGCGTGCCCGTGCAGATACAGGTCCACTACTCGCCGTCGTTGCGCCCGCACTCGCGCAAGTCCGCGTGCTCGACCCGGCGTGCGGATCCGGCGCGTTCCTGTTGGGCGCACTCGAGCACATCGCGCGAATCCGTGCCAGCTGCAGCAAACGCTCCGTGTTCGAGATCCGCACCGACGTCGTCGCATCGTCCTTGCACGGCGTCGATGTCGATGGCGATGCGGCGCTGCTCTGTGCATTGCGGCTTTGGCTCGCCCTCGCGCACGAGCCCGAAGGCTGTCCCGTGCAGCCACTGCCCAACCTGGACCGGCGCATTCGCCAGGGTGATGCGCTGCTGGATCCGATCGACCTCGCCGCCGGCCTCGACGGCCCCGATCGGGCCGTCGGCCTGGATTCGTCCGTGCGCCGCTCCATTCGCGCCCTCCAGCCGCTCGGGCTCCAGTACCTGACGGCGGGTCCCGAGCTTCGGGCCGGCCTGCGTTCCAGGCTCGAGGCTGCCGAGCGCAATGTCGCACGTGCCTGGATCGATGCCCTGATGCTTCGAACGGCCCGTTCGATCCGGGAAGCGCAGGCAGCGGCGGAGGCTCGTGACCTGTTCGGCGAAGCCGCTGCCGGCGCTAGCGCCGCGGCCGCCGTGGCCCGCGCCGCCGAAACACGGCTCGAGTCGCTGGCCCGACTCGCGCGCCGGCTGCGTGATGAACGGGCGGTCCCGTTCTTCAGCTTTCCCGTTCACTTCGCCGAAACCGCGACACGCGGATTCGACTTGATTCTGTCGAACCCGCCGTGGATCCGCGCGCACCGCTGGCCGGCCGCGATCCGTCCGCTCGTTCGCCAGCGCTACACGAGCGGCGGCTGGCGGATGGGCGCCCGACTGGCCGGCGCACCTGCCGCGGCGGGTGGCCAGACCGATCTCGCCGTCCTCTTCCTCGAGCGCGCACTCGGCTTACTCGCACCCGGCGGTGTGCTCGGCATGCTCATGCCCGCCAAGATGCTCCGATCGCTCTACGGCGGATCCGCTCGGCGGAGCCTTCTGCTCGATGCGCCCATCCTCGTCATCCGCGATTTCAGTCTCGACCAGCACGCGATCTTCCGCGCGGACGCGTTCGCCACCTCCATTGTCGCCCGCCGGCCCGACGACGGTGACGCCACATCGCCGAAGCCGCCCGCATCCGTCGACGTGACGCTCCACCGGCGTTCCGTGCCGCCGTTGCGATTCTCCATGCCGCGTCGGGAGCTGCCCCTTTTCGGCGACGATCCGGAATCGCCCTGGCTTCTCGCGCCCGAAGACGCGAGGGCTGCCTTCCGCCGGATGCAGCGGGCCGGCCCACCTCTCGCGCAGCACGCGAATCTGCGTGTGCGAAGGGGCGTCTTCACTGGCGCGAACCGCGTGTTGCTCGTGCCTTACGCCAAACCCCGTCTCGGCGACCTCGCCTCCATCCGAGCACGCGGGTACGAAAGCCGCGACCTGCCGCGAACGGCCGATGACGAGCCTGCCGCTGCCACCTTCGAGGATGTCGTCGAGAGCGCGTGCCTGCGCCCGCTCGTGCGCGGCGCCGACATCGATGCGTGGTGCTGGAAGGCGCCCGGCTTCGTCATCTGGATTCACGACGACGACGGCCGGCCCGCCCCGCCGCCACGACGTCTCGCGCGCTACCTCGCCCGGCACGAAGCCGCGCTCGCTCGCCGCTCCGGCGCGCAACGCGGGTTCCCGCACGGCGCTCTGTTCCGCGTGACCCGCGATACGCTCGCGCCGAAGGTCGCGTGGCACGACCTGTCCGACACGCTCCGCGCCGTCGCCCTGCCCGCTTCGGTCCGCTCCTCTCTCGGTCTGCACGGCCCGCTGATCCCGCTCAACACCGTCTACTTCATCCCCTGCCGGACACGCGAGCTCTGTTTGTTGCTCGCCGCGTTCCTCAACTCGACGCCCATCCGCACGTTCGCCCGCGCAGTCGCCGAGCGGGCGAAAGACGCGCGTTTCCGTTTCTTCGCGTGGACCGTCGGCGCTCTGCCCCTTCCCGTCGGCTGGAGTGGGCTCGCGACGGCCACGCCACTCCTCGAGATCTCTCGGCAGGCCCACGGCGCCGGCAGCCTCGATCCGGCCGGCCAGGCGCACCTCGATTCGCTCGTCGCCCGCGCCTTTGACCTCACGAGTACCGACCTCGACGCGATCGGTCGTTTCCACTCCTGGCTCTCCGGCCAGCCGTGAGCCGCGCCGCCCTCCTTGACGAACGGTCCCAGCCTCCGCTGCGCGCGGTCCTCGGACGCCTCCTCAGCCGGGCCAGTCACGCCTCGTTCGCGATCCGCCGGGTCCGTATCGCCGGACTCGACCTCGCCGCGGCCGAGCTCGGCCCGCTGCAGTCTTGCCGCGTCCTCGTCGGCCGCCTCGACGCCGGCGCCCTCTTCGACACCCCGGGTCCCGGCGCTACCGACGCCCTCGAGCGCTTGCTGCGTTTCGCTCGCAGTGGCCGGCTCTACGTCCGGTCCGCACCGGTCTCCGCGTGGAACCCGGATTTTTCGGTCCTTCAAAGGATTGGAGCAACCGACCCGGCCTCGGCAACCGGCGTCTGCATTGTCGGCTGTCACTACTTTCGAGAGCCTGATCCTCCTGATGGACCGGCGCTTACCACGCTTCTGACCGCGCCTTCCGCCGTCCGGCTGGCGCTCCGCCGCTTCGAGGCCCTCTGGGCCCTCGGCTACGACGTGCTCCCCGCCGTCGAAGAATCGATTCTGCGACTCCTCGATACTGTCGGACCATGAGTTCCGGCGACCCGACCTGGACCGCCGTGTCCGGGCGCGAAGCCGCGTGCGCCGTGATCCGAGTCCTCTATGAGACGCAGCAACAAAAGGTCCTGCCTCGACTTGAACTCGCAACACCGCCAACGGACGGTCAACTCGACGCGGCCCAGTCGGTACGTCGCGCGCTTTTCGCGCACGGCTTCGCCCTGCTCGCTGACGGCGTCGGAACGGGCAAGTCCATCATAGCATTACAGATTATCAACGAGGCCGTTCTGGATGAGCGCTCCGTGCTCGTGGCCGTGCCGGCCGCTCTGCTGCCGACCTGGCGCCGGCTGCTCGGACCGGCAACCGCGCGGATCGGACTCGTCTCGCATACTCGGCTGGCCCGGGTCGTCTCCGCCTCGCCGGTTCGTCCAGATCTCGTGGTCGTGGACGAAGCCCATGCTTTCCGGAATCCGGCCACGCGGCGGTACCGCGCGCTGGCCCGTCTCACGGCGCATGCGGACACGCTTCTCCTGACCGCCACACCGATCAACAACTCGCTGCTGGACCTTTATTTCCTGCTACACCTACGCGTCCGGGACGGGGACCTCGCGACGTATGGCGTCCCGGACCTCCGCCGCGTCTTCGAGGCCCGTTCGGCCAGGACTCGTCGAAGCTCAGGGACGTCGGATCCGCTCGGCGCCGATGCGCTTCCGCCGGCCGTGCGCGTCGCGCTGGACCAGATCGTGATACGACGGACTCGCGAGGACGCCATACGGGATCTGCCAGCAGGACTTCGGTTCCCGTCACGCGATCCTCCGGTCGCCGTCCGCTATCCGGTTCCTGGGGGACATTTCGGTCACGCGCTGAGGTTGTTGTCGGATTTGGAGTTCACGGCTTTCGCTCCGGCGGCGATCGGGCTGCCGGGCGAGCTCCTGCGGCTCATGCTGCTCAAACGCCTCGAGTCGGGCGTCCCGGCCTTCGCCGCGTCGCTCGGTCGGCTGCGCGACTTCAACGTTGCCAGTGTTGCCGCGTTCGCCTGTGGTCGGTTTCTCCGGCCGAAGGGGAGGACCACCGCCGCCGGGGATGCCGCCCAGCTCGAGTTCGTTGAAGTCGTGGGTGAACCCCTGCCGACGGGATTGGACGGTCATGACCTCGCCCGGGCTGCCTACCGCGACCTTGCCCGAATCGACGCTCTCCGCCGGATCACCGACGAGCTTAGCCGGGTCGACGGGAAGTTGAGCGTGTTGAAGGCGCTTCTCGAGGGACCGCTCGCCGGTCGCAGCGTGCTCGTTTTCACGGAGTTCCGCGAAACGGCCGCCGCCCTTTGGAAGTCGCTCCGCGGGTATGGCGGCGTCGCGAGGATCGACGGTGGAGGCGCATGGCTCGGCGCCGTGCGGGCCGGGCGCCAGGAAGTGGTCCGACGGTTCGCCCCGCGGTCGAATGGTGCGAGCCCGCCGCCCGCCTCCGAGGCCATCCGCTGGCTCATCGCCACCGACGTCCTGTCCGAGGGACTCAACCTCCAGGATGCGGAAGCCGTCATCAGCTACGACCTGCCGTGGAACCCCGTTCGTCTGATTCAGCGGGTCGGACGGATCGATCGGCTGGGCTCGCCACATACCCGAATACGCGTCTACAACTTCCTGCCGGACCGTAGCTTGGACGAGATCACGCGACTCCTTGACCGGATCCGTTCCAAGCTTCGGACCATGCGCGTCGGGCTTGGTCACACCGACGCGGCGCCGCTTTCCGAAGCGGATCTGGAGTTCCTGT
>JBFJPA010000391.1:0-4822 GCA_041617355.1 Longimicrobiales bacterium | reverse complement strand
GCGGCACACGTGACGCCGCGCTGGTCCGGGTCGTCGGTGCGACCGTCGTGTCATCCGGCGCCGTCAGCGGTGAATTCCGCTTCACGCTGGATGACGGCTCTGGACCCGTCGAAGCGGCAGTCAGGACGGACCGCAATTTCGATCTCCGGTTGCTCGACCCCGGCACGCGGGTCGACATCACCGGCGTACTTGCGCCATCGGGCTCGCGCTGGCGCTTGCGGCCACGAACGCCGTCCGATATTTCGCTCGGATTCCCTGTCCTGACCGTCATCGAGGCACGCGGGCAACCCGCGGGCAGGACCGTGATCGTGGTGGGCCGCGTGCTCAATTCGCGTGATGCGTTCGGCGATACGACCGTTCACATCTCCGACGCGACCGGAGCGATGCGCGGCACGCGTGTACGACCGGGAACTCTGTTGGCCGGCGATCTGGCGCGCTTCGTCGGTACGACGAGTCGACGCGATGGCCAGCCCGTGCTCGACGACGTGCAGCCGTTCGTGCTCGAGGTCGGCAGCTTGCCTCCTCCGATTCGCTTGACTTCCGTGGCAGCGTCGACCGCGAACAACGGCACGCTCGACGCCGCGCAGGTCCAGATCCGTCAGGTGGTTGTCAGCGATACCGTGACCGTCGGCAATGCCCTGCAGGTTACCGCCAGCGACGGGTCGGGACCGGTCGTCGTGCTGATCCGGAAGGATACGGGCATTCCGCTGACGACGATCCGACCGAACGCCATCGTCGATTTCACCGGGCTACTCGTGCCCGACCCCGCGACTCCCGGTCGCTGGCGGGTACGCGTGCGAACGGCGACCGACATTCTGGTCACTTCCAGCTGATCCTCGCCGGCAAGGGCGAGGCCGCCCTGCGGGTCAGTGCCGCGTCGCGCGTCACGCCTGCACCTTCCACGCCGCGAGCACTTCCCTCTCGCGGTCCGGTTTGATCCCCGACACCATGTTCGCCTGACGTTCCGCCGGCAGCGTCTTGAACCACTCGATCGTGTCGGCGGCCGTCGTCGCGAGCGGCCGGAACGTGAGGCCCTTGTCGAGCGCGCGGGTGATACTGACGCGGCTCCAACCGGCGTTGTCCGGCCGGCTCGGCACCCAGACCGGCATGTCGCTCCAGCCGCGGACCTGGTGCTTCTCGAGGAACTCCTGCGGCACCCACGTGAACTGCGCATCGGACGTCGTCACGGCGCGAATGCCATAGAGCATCTCGGCCATCGCGCGCGGCTTCCCCGTCGCGTTGTAGATGCCCATGTGCTTGCCCTCGACCATGCGGATCGTCCACTCGGCGAGGTCGCGCGCATCGATGATCTGCGTGGGATCCTCGCCCGTGCCTGGCGCGAGAATCTCACCGCCGCGGTCGATGCGGATGGGCCAGTAGGTGAAGCGGTCGGACTGGTCGCCGGGTCCGACGATCAGGCCGGGCCGGATCACGGTGGTCTTGCCCGGGAACCATTTCTCGCCTTCTCGTTCGGACGCGACCTTGAGCGGGCCGTACAACCGGCCCTGGCTCGCCCGGTACGTGTCCATCGTCTCCGTCAGCGGATCCTCGCCTTCATAGCGCGCGAGCTCTGTCTGCTCGTCCATGCCGGCCCGGCTGTTGTCGGCATAGACGGAGATCGTCGAGATGAACACATACTGGCCGACGTTGCCGCGCAGCGCCTCGCCTGCATCACGCACCCAGAACGGCAATGTCGTCGGGTTGTCGATGCAGACGTCCCAGGTGCGGCCGGCCAGCGCCGCCTTGACCGCGCCCGGCTCGTTGCGGTCGGCGACCAGCTCCTCGACCTCTGTCGGCCAGTCGACCTCTCGGCGCCCGCGATTGAGCAGCGTGAGCCGATGTCCGCGTGCCAGCGCATAACGGACCTGGTGCGGTCCGGTGAACCCCGTGCCACCGAGGATCAGGATGCGCAGCGACTGCGATGCCGGCTCCACGCCATCGAGCGCGGGAACGGACAGCGGCCGCGCGTGCAACGCGCGCGGTCCACCGAGCATCAGCGCACCGCCCGCCGCGGCGGAGACCTTCACGAACGTCCTGCGACTCGGCATCGGCATTCCCTCACTGAATGGTGATCGCTGTGCGTCACGATGCCCGACACGGGTCCATCGAGCAATCCACGTGGTTCCAACCCGTCGCCGGAAGGGACGAAACCAGGCCACAGAAAACCGGCCGCCCCCCTGTCCCCTCAACCCTCTCCCTCTCCCTATCCCTATCCCTCTCCCTGTCCCTATTCCCTACCGTTTCTCTCTCTGCGGCCCCAAATCCTTCCTGCTCCTCCCCAACAGGTAGCCATTCACCGCCCAGGCCGCGGCGACGCCGGCACCGATGAACGCGACGGTCGCGGCCGACATGCCCGCGGCGGCGAGACCCTTATCGACTTGTGCGACGAGCGCATCGCCGCCCCGATAGACCGGGACATCGACCAGGTTCTTCGCCTTGTATTTGGTCTCCGTATCGACCGCGCTCCAGAGCATCTCGCGGCCGGGCCGCACGAACGCGTATTCGCCGACGCGGCGCGAGACCATGACCACGGCCAGCACGGCGAAGGTGTGGAATCCGCCGAGCAGGGCGAGTCCGCCAACCATGATCAGCGGCACGGCGGTGAGCAGCATGCCGACGCCGAAGCGTGATGCGATCCGGCCCGTGAACATGACCTGCAGGATGATGGTCAGGCTCTGCACCGTGTAGTCGAGCCGGCTGAAGATCTGTGTGCGCACGACGGGGTCGGTGAACGTTTCGGACACGATGCGCAGCTGTGCGAAGTAGAGGAACGTGTTGACCGAGGCGAGCAGCACGACGAACAGCGCGATGCCCAGCAGGTACGGCGATTTCGCGACGATCGTGAAGCCGGCGAACGGGTTGCCGCCGATGGGCTGGTCGCCCGCCGCGGCTGCGGCCGCACTCCAGTTGCGCTGTTTCCAGATGCCGAGCAGCACGCGCTGCAGCACGACGGCCAGCAGGAACATGCTGCCGCCGACGAACAGGATGCCGGCGTTGCCGACGATGCTGACGGTGAGGTCGGTGAGGACGGGGCCGCCCAGCGCGCCGGCCGTGCCGCCGGCCGCGATGACGCCGAACAGCCGCTTCGTCTGCTGCGCATTGAACAACTCGACGAGGAAACTCCAGAACACGGAGACGACGAACAGGTTCAGGACGCTGATGAAGACGTAGAAGAACTGGCCCGTCGCGATGCTGTCCGGATTCGCGCGCAGCACCGAGCCGACGGTGAAGAGAGACAGCGCCACGAATCCGTAGATCCAGGGCAGGAACACGCTGCGTCGGAAGCGGGCGCAGAGCCAGCCGTAGATGGGAACGATGGCGACGGATGCGACCCAGGTCACGACGAATAGGTTCGCCACGCGCTCGGCGCCGAGCAGCGTGCCGACCGTCTCGCGCACGGGTCGTACGGCGAAGTAGCCGCCCAGCACACAGAAGAAGAGCAGGAACGCCGTGACGACGGCCAGCGTCTCGTCGGGCTCGACGTTGGCGACGCGCCGGACCAGCCGCGTCAGCGCGGAAGTTTCACGTTGGTCCAGAGGACCCTCCCGGAAAGTGGAGTGATCGGGTGTGACGACGTCAGCCGCGCTCGCGCCAGGCGCGGATCATTGCGGCTTCACGCTCGCCGTCCAGCGCGAAACGCGGGCTCTCCCGCCGCTGGGCCGGCACGGCGTCGGAGTACCACCAGTCGATCGTCGCCCCCGCCGTGTCGGCGAGCGGCCGGAAACGCAGGCCGGCCGCGACGGCGGCGGCGTTGCTCATCACGTTCACGCCCGCGAGGTCGCCCTCGGGCAACAGCCACGGCACGGCCGCGATCAGCCCGGACGTGCGGCCATCCTGCGACCGGTTTAGCGGGTAGGACCGGAGGAACTCGTAGTCCTCGATCCAGACCCAGTCCACGTCTTTTTCGGTGGCCGCGCGGACGCCGTATACGAATTCGGCCATGGATAGACGCGCGAGGGGGCCCGCGACGTTGAACGTGCCCGTGGTGCCGGCCTCGAGCAGGTGGATCGTGAAGTCGGCCAGGTCGCGCACATCGATGTATTGGATCGGATCGCTCTTACGACCCGGCACGAGGATCTCGCCACCGGCATGGATGCGCACGGGCCAGTAGGGGAAACGGTCCGTCGTGTCGCCCGGGCCGACGATGTAGTGCGGCCGCAGCGCGATCGCGCCCGACGGGAACGCCTTGCGGACCTCGTTCTCCGACAACGCTTTCATCACACCGTAACTGGGCTGCTCCTGGGGCGGGTCGTCCCGCAGCGCGACCACGTCCGCCTCGGAGTAGCCTGCTGGATTCTTGGGCAGCCAGTACACGCCGGTGGACGAGATGTAGAGGTACAGCCGGGCGGCGTCCTTGAGCAGCTGTGCCGAGTCGCGCGTCCACTCCACGCGCTGGCCGCTGTTGTCGATGACGGCGTCCCACGTCTTGCCACGGAGCGCGTCGAGACCACCCTCGGCCGCGCGGTCGCCGACGAGGTGCTCGACTTTATCGAATGCAGCGTCGAACAGCGTCGGCTCGCGGCGGCCTCGTGTGAAGATCGAGACCGCGTGGCCCCGACGAACCGCGACGTCCACCATGTGAGGACCGATGAAGCCGGTTCCGCCGAGGATCAGGATCCGCAGGGCGCGCGGCTCGGCGGGCCGCTGGCGCAGGGACCGGAGGACGTCACGGCGGCTGGTCACGGTTTGCTCCACGTTGCAGGTTTTCGGCGCACGCGCGCGGAGGGTAGCGTGAGAGGACGGGCCCGCAAGCTCAAGCCCGGCGGTATGGATGTATCGCGAGCCGGGACGGAGTCGATCACGAGATTACGGCCGGGCGTGC
>JBFJPA010000390.1:0-4834 GCA_041617355.1 Longimicrobiales bacterium | reverse complement strand
GCCTTGCACCAGCGGCTGTCCGGCCCCGATCTCGCGGCGATCCTGGACGCGGCGGCCGGCATCGGCTCGGACCACAACAAGACTGAGCTGCTCATGCAGATGGCGGAGCGCCACGCACTCTCGCCCGAGTTGCGCGCCGCCTACCTTGCTGTCGCCCGGACCATCGAGTCCGATCACTCCGCGGGCATGGCCGCCCACGCCCTGCTGGAGAGAGGAAGTCCCTCGCAGGACGAAATCGCTCTCGCGCTCGGCATCGCGGCGGGCATCGATTCCGACCACACGCGCGCAGAGTTGCTCGCGCGTCTTGCCGGCCACGCCGACCTGACCGACGCCGGGCAGCGCCGTCGCTTCGAAGATGCCCTCGCCGGCATCCGCTCGGACCATTCGATGGGGACCGTGCTCATGGCCGTGATGGAGCATGGCGTCGAGGAGGTCCGTGCCGGCGTCGTTCTGCGCGCCGCTCGCTCCATAAACTCGGACCACACCCGCGGCCAAGTGCTGATCCGGCTGGCGGAGGCGGGGGGTGTGACAAACGCGACGCGTGCGGCGTTCGAGGAGGCCGTGGCCGGCATCTCGTCGTCGCATACGCGGCAGCGGGTGGAACAAACGCTGCGCGAGGCGCGCCGCTGAGGGGCGCGACCCGGCGGTGGGGCGTGCGTCCCTTTCGCGGCGCCGCGCAGCCGCACAACGGCGTTAGTCCGTCAGCGCGACGACTCGCATTCCTTCGACCGCCTGCCCGTAGCCGCCAATGATGTCCGACATCTTCTTCTTGATGTCGGCCGTCAGCTTGGCCCGGAACAGGCCGATCTCGATATCGAAGAACTCCTTCTCGTGGTGCGCGTAGCGGTAGCCCATCGTGTGCGTCGATGTCCAGAAGATCGCGACGTGCGGCGGCGTGCTCTTCGTGATGCTGATGATCTGATTGATCGTATTGATGGCGCGGTCGCCACCGACGGGCTTGAGGCCGGACAGGTCGGATTGCTTTGTGGCGTCCGCGTCGAATTTCCGGAGTACGGCCATCTGTGCATTCAGCGCGTGCGCGCTGATGAGCTCGCTCGCCGACTTCACGCCCCGCCCGAGCTTCAAGGTCTTCCGGCACCAGTCGAGCGAGGCGGCCGTGCAAATACCCTGCTGCCCTTTCTGGTGGTAGTTGTTTTGCAGTGAAAACACGCAGGTCACGGCCATGCGGAACTCCTTTCATGTAGACGTCAGGTTTACTCCAGGCCGTACGTCGTCAGGACGATGACGTCGTCATCCGGCGACAGCGTCCAGCGCTGGGAGCGGGGCGGGTTCAGGTGGAAGCCGTGCGTGGACTGCGCCATGTCGTGCTCGATGCGCACGCCGAGCGCGATCTCGCCCCGCGCGGCGGCCGCCTGCTGGATGTCCGCGAAGCTGGCGTCCTGGCCTTCCAGGCCATAGGGCGCGGGCGGGTGCAGGAAGATCTCCGGCCCGCCCGGGCCGAACAGTTCGTCGAACACGGCGCGCAGCTCGTGGCGCAGCACGACCTGTGCGACCATGTGGCTCAGGATGAGCGGGCTGACCAGGACCTCGCTGCGCCGGCGCTTGAAGAGCGATGCGTTGCCCGGGTCGAGCAGCTCGACGATGACGTGCGGCCGCCGCGCATCACCGACGATCTCGCGCAGCATCAGGTAGTTCACGATCGTGCGCGCATCGGCTTCTTCACCGGATTCGAGCCGGTCGGTCCCGACGAGCACGACGGCATCGTAACTCGCGGGATCGATCCGCTGCATGTCCGTGAGCGTGGTCGAATCGGCGAGGATGTGGTTGACGGCCACACGGGCCAGGCGGGTGCCGCGCCGTTCCGTCAGGACCACGCGCTCATCGGGCGGACGCAGCGACGCGATGTCGATGGCGAACGACTCCGTGGCATACCCATCGAATTCAGCCAGCAGCGCCGGCACCTTGTGGTTCCAGCCCAGGATCAGCACGCGCCGCGTGGATACCTCCACGATGGGCGGCTCCGTTCGCGAGGGCCGCTCCATGGCTTGCCGGCCGCGACTCGCGTCGGGCGTAGTATGATCGTAGTGCCGGGCGAGCAGCACGAGACGGTCTTCGGCCTCGACGAGGAATCCGTCGGGTGGGTTGAGGACCGGCTCCATGCGGCCGTTATTGCGCCGGGCCACACCCAGCAGGATGGCGCGCGGGAACTGTGTCACCAGGTCTTGCAGTCGCGACCCCGCGAACTGTGGACACTCGCGGACGTAGATCTCGTTGCCTCGCCCGTGCGTCAGCAACTCGCCGTACACGTTCGACAACATCGGGTGTCGCACGTTCTGCGCGATGAGCCGGCTGATGATACTGTCGCCGGGGATGGCTTCCAGCGGCGCCGAATAGGCCCGCTCGGCGACCGAAATCTTCCGCTCGTCGATGAACGCGGCGACCGCCACCGGCAGATCGCGCGCGCTGCGTTGCGCGTGCGACGAGATCGACAGCAACGTCTTGACCGTGCGCGTGTCCGGGTCGGCCTGGCCCGGCTCGGGCTCGCCCGCCGGCAGCACGATCACCGCGGCATCCAGGTAGGCGACGCGCCGCAGGTGCTCAATGCGCAGCGGTGAGCCCGTTCGCAGAATGATCTGCCGTTCATCGAACAGCGGGCCCAGGCGGTCGCGCAGCTCCTGCCACTGCTCGAGCGTGACTTCGTCGGCGAGGATGACGATGCGCAGGGCGCGTGTGCGGCGCCGTCGCAGGAACCGGTGGATGCGCCCTTCCGATTGCAGCAGCTCATGCACGATGGTCGGCGTGCTCTCGGCCCAACCGAGGATGAGCACGTGATCCGCCACCACGATCGGTGTGAGTCCACTCTCCAGCCGCCGAAGCGTCTCGTTCAGCCACTGCGTCATGATGGCGATGAGCGCACCGAGGAAGACGACGTAGCCGAGCACGGTCAGGACGGTCGAGACCGTGCGCCGCAACGTGCCGACGTCATCGCCCAGGTAGCCCGGATCGGTCAGGCGCAGGAACGCCCACCACACCGCTTCGCCGAGACCGCCGAAACCACCGCCCGCGCCGTGCGCGACCGCGCCGCCGATCACGGAGATCAGACCGATCAGCGCGGCGATGATCAGCAACCTGTAATGGGTGCCGCGGAGCAGCAGGCGCTCGAGCCGGAATTTGACGCGATTGCGGAGTCGGCGGGGCACGGAAATGCTCGGTCTCAGTCGAGCGGAGCGTTCGGCTCGTCACGGGCGGCGCGGTACCGCTCCGCGTCCGTACGACGGCCCCACGTTTCATAAAGCGCGACCAGACTCCGTGACGCATCGGCCCGCTCGCGAGCGGCCCATGGCAGGGATTCCAGCGCGTCCCAGACGGCCAGCAAGGTCGACTCGGCCTCGCTCATCCGACCCAGCGCGACAAGGCAATCGCCCAGCGCCCGCTTCGCTTCGAGTGTCGAGGGATCACGCTCGCCGTATGTGGCCTGTCGCGTGGTCACTGCCTCGCGCAGCATGGGCTCCGCGCCGGGCGCCTCGCCGATCTCGATGAGCAGGCGGCCACGTCCGAGCAGGGCCGCGGCCAAGCGAGGATGCCCGTTCGGGAAGGAACGGCGCAGCCGCGTGATCGAGGCGATGTACAGGCTGTCGGCGCCCGCGCGATCACCTCTCCGATGCCGGACCGACGCCAGCATGGCATACGCGCTGCCCACCGCCGGGTGCGCGTCGTCGAAGACCGTGAGGAACATGTCATGGGCGCCGCGGAAGAGCGACTCGGCTTCGTCCAGCTCGCCCTGCTCACGAAGCACGACGCCCAGATTGTTCATCACCGTGGCGACGTATTCGTGCGTCTCGCCGAACAGCTGGATGTCGATGTCGAGCACTCGCCGATAGACAGCTTCCGCCTCCTCGAGGTTCCCCTTCCGTTGTAGCACATACGCCAGGTTGTTCGTGACGGTCGCCGTGTAAGGGTGGATCTCGCCGAGCCGTTCCAGATCGAAGGCGAGCACATTGCGGTAGAGTCGCTCGGCCTCGTCGAGGTTGCCCGTCTCCGTGTAGAGCAGCGCCAGGTTGTTCCGCGCCGTTGCCGTCTCCAGGTGCTGGTCGCCGAGCGTCGCTTCGCGCAGCTCGAGCGTCCGCAGCGCTGCGGCCGTGGCGCCCTCGTAGTCGCCTTTGCCGCGCAGGATCGTGGTCAGCGTCTCGTAGTCGCGCGCCACTTCCGGGTGGCCTTCGCCGTGGACCCGGATGTCGATGGCGAGCGCGCGCCGCTGCATTTGCTCAGCTTCGTCGTGCTGGCCTTTCGTGCGCAATACGGACGCCAGGTCGCGCAGGCTGCGTGCCACGTCGGCGGCATCGCGGCCGAGGCTGGCTTCGCGGATCTGCAACGCGTCCCGATGCGCCTGTTCGGCTTCGTCGAGGCGGCTCTGGTCCGCACGCAGGTTGCCCAACGCGTAGAGGACGGCAGCCAAGTCGGCAGCGGCGGCGCCATGCTCCCGCCTCAACGCGAGGGCGCGCGTGAGCAGCGTGTCGGCACGGTCGTAAAGGCCGAGCTTGCGGTGGATCTCCCCGAGCAGCGTCAACATCTCGGCCTGCACGTCCGGCTGACCGGCCAGCTCCACTTCGACGCGGCGCGCGCCGACATCGAGCAATTCACGCGCCGTGATCTGTGCGCCATTCGAGACGTCGGGATCGGACAGCTCGAAGAGACTGGTCAGGAAGGCGCTGACCTCGCGCGCCGTGGCCGCTTCCCGCGCGGCCGCGCGTGCCTGCCAGATGGTGCCGGCGAGACCGACGAGCAAGGACAACGTCACGAGCGCGGCCGCCGCGACGCCGACCGTATGCCGTCGCACGAGTTTGCGCAACCGATACGCCACGCTTTCGCGGCG
>JBFJPA010000389.1:0-4842 GCA_041617355.1 Longimicrobiales bacterium | reverse complement strand
TTCTTCGTCGTCGGTCTCGAGATCAAGCGCGAAGTGCTGGTCGGCGAGCTGTCCAGCGCCCGCAAGGCTGCCTTGCCCCTCGCCGCCGCGCTCGGCGGGATGGTCGTACCGGCCGCGATCTACGCCGCGCTCAATGCCGGCACGGACGCCATCACGGGCTGGGGCATTCCGATGGCGACGGACATCGCGTTCGCGCTCGGCGTGCTCGCCCTGCTCGGCAGCCGCGCACCCCTCGCGCTCAAGGTGTTCCTCACGGCCCTCGCCATTGTCGACGACCTCGGCGCCGTCCTCGTCATCGCCATCTTCTATACAGCCGACCTGCAGGTCACCATGCTCGGCCTCGGCGGGATCTTCCTGGCCGGCATGTTCCTGCTCAACGTGCTGCACGTGCGTTATCCGCTGGCCTACCTCGTGCTCGGCATCGCGCTCTGGGTCACGGTCTTGAAGTCGGGCGCCCACGCGACCATCGCGGGCGTGCTGGGCGCCATGGCGATCCCCGTCCGGCAGCGTATTGCCGCGACGGAGTTTGCCGAGCAGGCACGCGAGTACCTGCGCGAGATCGAGGAAGATCTCGAGCCCGGGATGACGTCGCCCACGGCGGACCAGCGGGACGCGATCCTTTCGCTGGAGCAGGCGTGTGAAGCCGTCGAGACACCGCTCGCCCGACTCGAGCACGGATTGCACCCATGGGTCGCGTTCCTGATCGTGCCGCTGTTCGCGCTGGCGAACGCGGGCGTCGTGCTCGACGCCGGATTCATCACGACGCTGACCAGCCCCATCGCGCTCGGCGTCATCGGCGGCCTCGTGATCGGCAAGCAGGTCGGCATCATGCTGTTCGCGTGGTTGTCCGTACGGCTGGGTTTCGCCGACCTGCCGTCCGGCACCTCCTGGGGCCAGCTCTACGGTGTGGCCTGCCTGTGCGGCATCGGCTTCACGATGTCGCTCTTCATCGGCAACCTCGCATTCGCTTCGCCGGAGCTTCTGGACACGGCCAAAACGGGGATTCTCGCGGGCTCGCTGATTTCCGGAGCGCTCGGCTGGATCATCCTGACGCGCGTCAGGCCGGGGCAGGGCACGGCTCGGCACTGAACCGCTCTCCCAACGGAGGGCGCCTCAGGACGACCGTGCATCCTCCGCGCCGCGCGGCGGCGCGAACGCACCGCTTGTTCGCGTATTCACGTCCAATGCGTGCAGCATGCGCTCCAGTGCCTTGACGCCCTTGCGCACGCCCCATCGGTAGATGCCGCGGTACATGCCCGTCATCAGGCCGCCGGCCGCCAGTCCGCCCGCGACCATGGGCAAGGCGACGAGCGCGCCGGCAACGCCCGCGGCCATTGCGAGAGAACCGACTGCCGCGCCACCGCCGAAGGTCACGGTTCCCACTGCGCCCGCGCCGACCCACCAGTTCAGCTTGCGGCTATACGTCAGGTCGCTGCTCACGGTGACCTCGGTCGCGACGACTTGAGCGGCCTGCCGCACGGGCCGCAGCACGACGTGCAGTTCTTTCAGGTCCGCGTAAGCCATGTCCATCGCGAACCCGCCCGTGGACTCGCCCATGCCGGGCGTGCCGAACACGAGGATCCCGCCCTCCAGCGGATCGGCACCCATCGAATCACGCAGCTCGAGCAGATAGGGACGTTGGGGGAAGAGGCGCTGCATCGCTTCGAATACCGCGTGGGGCTGGGCCGAGATGATGCGTGTCACCTCGATGCTGCGCCGTTCCGTGCCCAGCAGGCGAGTCGCGGCGCGGTCCAGCCGGCGGGGAAGCGGTCGCGAGCGGCGCGTCTGATCGGACTCCTCCGCGAGCGCCAGCCGAACGAACTCGGGCGCGATGCCGGCCTCGACCGCCGCCGCCTCCACGTCCTGAATGCGATATCCGTCGGCTGGCGCGATTTCGCCGCCGGCGAGGCTACGGGAGCGCTCCTCCAGCCGCTGTGCCGCTTCTGCTTGCAGCTGCGCAGCCCGCTTCCAGATGGCGCGGGCCCGCTCTTCCGTGACGAGCTGATTCGTGTCCGCCGGTTCGCGGCGGCTCACGACGTCGTGTCCGCAATGCCGGCCATGAGGATGCCGATCAGCAACGCGATCTTGGCGGCCGGCAGCGCCTCGTCCACGTTGGCCCACTCCGAGAGTGTGTGCTGGTCGCCGCCCGTGGTACGGCCGATCGAAATGGAGGGAATTCCACGCACGACGCCCGCGTTCGCGTCCGTCGATCCGGACGCGACGGCGCGCGAGCGGACGCCGAAATGCTCGTGCACATCCAGCGCCGTCTGGATGAGCGGGTGTGCCCGCCGGTCGCGCAGCATGTCCTCCGTGCCGCCGGCCCGGTTGCGCGTGACCTGCTCCTTGCGCCACTCGACGCCGTGCGCGCGCGCCGCGCGCGCAACCGCCGAATCGATCTGCGCGTCCAGGTCATCCAGGAGGACCGGGTTCACGCTGCGCAGGTCCATCGTGAACGCGACATCCTGCGGGATCGCGTTGAAGACCTTGCCGCCGCTCAGCATGCCGACGTTGTAGACGGCGCCACCCATGCCCTCGGGAATGTCGATCCGGTAAATGCTCGCAACGGCATCCGCGAGCGCGCGTGCCGGATGCGGCTTACCGGCCGAGCTGTTGGTGTGCGAGCCCGCTGCATGGAACGAGTAGCGTGACCAGTAGATGCCGAGTGCGCCGTAACTCACGGCCGGAAGACCACCGTCCAGCGCGATCAGCACATCGGCCGCACCGGGATTGCGCTCCAGCCACCAATCCATGCCGTGCAGGCCCAGCTCTTCCTGTACCGTTCCAATGAACACGAGGTCGCCCTTCGTGCGGATGCCGGCCCGATTCAGCGCCCGTACCACGGCGAGCATGTTGGCGACCGAGGCGCTGTTGTCGAATACGCCCGGCGCGCGCAGCACGTTGCCCTCGCGTTTCACCGTCACGTCGGTGTCCTCGGGGTGGACCGTGTCCAAATGCGCCGCGAAGACAATGCTCTCGCCGCCTCCCGTGCCGGGACGCCGAGCAATCACGTTGCCGATGGAATCGACCGTCACACGGAGGCCCTCCGCTTCCAGCTGCGCCCTCACGTACGCAGCCCGCGCCGCTTCCTGCCGCGACGGCGCCGGGATCTCCGTGATCCGGATCCACTCCGCGACGTGCTCGCCGAAATGGTCCTCGAGCCATTTCACGGCCTCACGCACGGCCACATCCGACGCGATCGCCGGGCTGAAGCGAGTGGGATACGAGGGAGCCTGGGCCAGCAGCGTCGGCGTGAGGACGGTCAGGGCAACCAGGGCAGTGGTCAGGCTCAACGGCAATCGAGTCGGGATCATGCGGGTTCGTGGGTGAGGTTCCGAGTCACGCGCTTCGAAGGAACGACCGCTCAAGCAGCCGCTCCCGCCAAGGTTTCCTCCACGCGGTGACACGCGCAAGGTCGAAAAAAGAGACGCCGCCAGTGTCCCCGGGCGGCCAGATCGGTTAGATTAGGGAGATCTTCGAAAGCCTGAGCTGTTCGCCCGCGGCGCGCGCCCCCGCAGACGCACGCGGGCTCTTCTTTTTCAGACCGCGAATGAGGAGGTCCCTTGGCCAAGCAGGAATCCGTCAAGGTGGAGGGCACGGTCACCGACGTTCTACCCGATCGCAACTACCGCGTGCTGCTCGAGAATGGATACACCGTGCTCGCCTACGCCACTGGCAAGATGTCGAAATTCCGGATTCGCGTCCTCGTCGGTGACCGCGTATCGCTCGAGCTCTCGCCGTACGACCTGACGCGCGGTCGCATCGTGTTCCGGCACAAGTCCGGTGAAATGACGCGAGACGGGAGGTGACCATGTCACTCAGTGCCAACAGCAGCCGACGGATTCGGTCTACCGACCTGCACGTCGATCCGGAAGCCCGGCCGGGCTGGACTTCGGGCGCCGTGCGGCTGCCCGACATCGGCGAGCGGGTCTACTGTACGGAGGGCCCCGCCGAGGTGACGCGCGTCCTGGGCAAAGTCAGCGATGGCAGCCGGCTTCTCGAGCTGCAGCTACCCGATCCCGCAGCGCGGCCGTTTTATGCGGCTGCCTCGAACGTCTTGGTTGACCCGGCCCGCTACTGATCGGGTCGACACATACGAAACGGGCCGGCCCGGGGGATCCCCGGGCCGGCCCGTTTGCCGTGATGGAGCCGGCTTAGCTCTCGACGCGGACGACCTTCGCCGCCTTCGGACCCTTCGCCTCCATCAGCAGGTCGAACTCGACCTTGTCACCTTCGGCGAGCGACCGGAACCCGGTCGACTGGATCTCGGTGTGGTGAACGAAGCAGTCCTTCGAACCATCATCGGGCGTGATGAAGCCGAAGCCCTTGGTGTCGTTGAACCACTTGACGGTACCCTTGGTACGCATTCCGTAACTCCTCTTTGGGGATGACGACGAGGTGCGGCGGATCCGTACCAGTCCATCATCTCGCTCGAACTTGTTCGCATGAAGGTCCGACGAAGAAAACCCGGACGGAGCGCCCGGGTCGTCATTTACCGAACCTGGCCGGCCTCGTGGCCAATCACACTCACGCGAACGCGCCAAGATAGCCACGACCCGGGGACTTGACAAGAGAGGCAAGTCGTTTTGCCCATGGCGGGTGTCGCCCGGCACGGGCCCGGCTATCTTCGCGCTCTGTAACCGCTGCCACGGAGGTCCGTCCATGAAGGTGCCGTCGCCCGCAGCCCTGGTCGTTGCCTGGCTCCTCGCCCCCGGCTCGCCCGCCGCCGCACAGGAGCCGGTGGGCTGGGGCGAGCCCCTCCGATTCGCCACGTTCAGCATTGCGGCGATCGACCCGGCCACCGGTGAATCCGGCGTGGCGGTCACGACCCGCGTGCCCTGCGTC
>JBFJPA010000388.1:0-4857 GCA_041617355.1 Longimicrobiales bacterium | reverse complement strand
GGATCATGACTACACGTTCCTGCGGGACGAGAGTCACGTTCGCAAGTTCGTCGGCCTGGGTCTGCTCGTACCGTTGCGGGGGAACGCGGACTACGAGCTGGGCTCGGTTTCGTACGCGTACGCGCGGCCGGAGCTACAGGTCTTCGTCGAGCGGCTGGCGTCGCAATACCGGCGGGCGTGCGGCGAGAAGCTGGTCGTGACCAGTCTGACGCGGCCTCTGACGGAGCAGCCGCGGAACGCATCGGACTTGTCTGTCCACCCGACAGGCATGGCCGTGGATCTGCGGATCAGCAATCGCTCGTCCTGCCGGAGGTGGCTCGAACGTACGTTGCTGTCGCTGGAGAAGGCCGGCGTGCTCGACGCGATCCGCGAGCGCAGGCCGCCGCATTACCACGTCGCCCTGTTCACGTCGCAATACGCGGAATACGTCGAGCGCATCACGAAGGGCTCGGTGCGGCTGGCCTCCACTCGCCCGGCGGCCGGCTCGGCCACGGCGGATGCCGCCGAAGCGGACGCGGCCGACGCGGACGGTGCGGACGGCGCGGAAGTTGATCTGGCGGACGGGCCGGACATCGTGGCAGAGAACGCGCCGGCCACGGAGTCGGAAGACACGGCAGAGTCGAATGCTCCGGAGCTGCTGACGATCCAGTACCGGGTGGAACGGGGTGAGACGCTCTGGTCCATTGCCCGCCGTCACGGTGTGACCGTCGATGCGATTCGCGTGGCGAACGGGCTGCGCGGCAACCGCATCGATTTCGGCCAGATCCTGGCCATCCCGCTCGGGACGCCTCCCCGACCGTAACGCCACCCATCGTCACACGCGGCGGGCCCGTGCCGTCTCCCTCGTGGGAACGGTCGGGCCCCGGTCTGCGTTCCCCCCTGCAATTCGAGCTCTCATCGGCGGCCGGCATCGACAACTTTCGACCATCCGGTGTATGAGCTACGTCCGGAGCGAGGGAAGGAGTCGACATGACAAGGCGAGAGGCGCCGCACGTCGTGATCATAGGCGGCGGCTTTGCAGGACTGCACTGTGCGAAGGGGCTCAAGCGGGCGCCTGTGCGCATCACGTTGGTCGATTCACGCAACTTCCATCTGTTCCAGCCGTTGCTGTATCAGGTCGCGACGGCCTCGCTGTCGCCGGCGGACATCGCCAGCCCGATCCGTAACATCCTGAGCGACATGCGCAATGTGGAAGTCTGGATGGGCGAGGTCGTGGATGTGGATCCGGCGGCGCGGGTCGTCACGCTGCGCGACGGAAGTCTGTCCTACGATTATCTGGTCGTCGCGACCGGCGTGACGCACGCGTACTTCGGGCATCCGGAGTGGTCGCGTTTCGCGCCGGGCCTGAAGACGATCGAAGACGCGACGGAGATCCGACGTCGCTTTCTCATCGCGTTCGAAGCCGCCGAGCGAGAGGAAGACGAGGCCGCACGGCGGTCGTTGTTGACGTTCGTGATCGTGGGTGGCGGGCCGACCGGCGTCGAACTGGCCGGCTCGATGGCGGAGGTCGCGACGCAGGTCATGCCCGGTGATTTCCGGGCCATCGACACGAAAACGGCGCGTATCCTCCTCGTCGAGGGGCAGTCCCGTATCCTGTCGGCGTACAGCGAAGAAAGCTCTGAGCGCGCCGTGCGCCAGCTGCAGAAGCTGGGTGTGGAGGTGCACACGAACGCGATGGTCACCGCGATCGGCGAGGACCGCGTCGTCATCGGCGAAGACGAGGTGATCCACGCGGGCAACGTATTCTGGGCCGCTGGCGTACAGGCCTCTCCGCTGGGCACGAAGCTGGGTGCGCCGACCGACCGGGCGGGCCGCGTGATGGTCGAGCCCGATCTGTCGGTCCCGGGTCACCGCGAGATCTTCGTGGCCGGCGATCTGGCGCGCGTCGAACAGGACGGCGCGGGCGTTCCGGGCGTGGCGCCGGCCGCCATGCAGATGGGCCGCCACGTCGCACGCAGCATCCAAAACGACCTGTCCGGCTCGGCACGCGAGGCGTTCCGCTACTTCGACAAGGGTTCGCTTGCGACGATCGGCCGCGCCGCCGCGGTCGCAGAGTTCGGCAAGCTCAAGCTGTCCGGTTTCCTGGCCTGGGCCGTCTGGGCCCTGGTGCACATCGTCTACCTGATCGGGTTCCGCAGCCGCATCGTCGTCATGATCCAATGGGCGTGGGCGTGGCTGCTGCACCAGCGTGGCATCCGGCTCATCACGGGGGATACGACGGTGCCGCTGCAGCGCGCGCGGAGCCGTGCGGAAGGTGGGTCGGCGGCGGGGAAGGAAGTCGCGGGCGCGGGTCACGGCTGACCGGCCGGGTGGGCGTGTCCGCGACCCTCACGCGCGGACACGCGATCCGGTTCAACGGCCCGGCGGCTCGCAGTTGTCGGTGCGACGCGTGTCCGCCAGGCTCACGATCTTCCAGCCGTCGCTCGTCCGGTACATCATGACCGCGTCCACGCCGCAGTGACTGAAGTTACCATCCACGTGCAGTGTGTAGAACGTCCAGACGGTGGCGAGATCCCCGTCGATCTGGACGACCGGCGCGAAGATGCGCTCGTCGAGATCACGCTCACTGCGACCGACCGAGGCGATGAACCCGTCGATCGGGTTGGCGCCGATGCTGCCGTCCCGACCCTTGCCGTACAGCCGAGCCGATGGATCGAACGTGCTGCGCATCATCGTCGTGTCGCGGGTCCGCATTCCTTCGAACAGCCGCTCGACGACGGCGATCACATCGTTCTCGGCATTCTGCGCGTGTGCGGGCGCCGCACTGGTCGCGAGCAAGAGAAGGGCGCCGAAGAGCACGGCGCGGCCGAGCGGGCCGGTGCCTCGATCCATGGAATGACCTCCTGAGGTTCTACGCAAGGTGGCGACGGCCGGAGCCGCGACGCCACACGCGGGGACGAGCAGGTTGCCGCAAGGGATGAGACCACCGCATCCCGACGGTAACAGTGCGGCCTACTCCCGCACGATCTCGACGACCTCGACGTCGAACACGAGCGTCGCATTCGCCGGGATGACGCCACCGATGGCGCGCGTGCCATAGGCGAGGTGCGGCGGGATGACGAGGCGCCGCTTGCCACCCGCGCGCATGCCCTGCAGCCCCTCCTCCCAGCCGGTGATGACGTTGCCGGCTCCCAGCACGAGCCCGAAGGTCTCGCCGCTGCCCGCATTGCTGTCGAACTGGCTGCCGTCCGGCAGCCAGCCGGTATAGAAGACCCGGACCAACTGGCCGTCCGCAGCAGGTTCGCCCTGCCCATTGGCCAGGTCCTGCCAGTGCAGACCCGTGGCGCTGCACTGCATGGCCGAGAGGTCCACGTTCAGCTGCGGCGCGTACTCCGCAGCGAGCGTGAGCGTATCCGGCGCCGTCGCACACGCCGCCGCCCCTGCCGGCGGCGCATCACCGCCGCACGCGACACCCCATCCCACCAGCGCCAGGACAACCGCACCACGCCGCATTCGTGACTCTCCGTTTGATGACGATTTACAACCGCCGGTGTCCGTGACCGCGCCTACCGCTGCACCGTCCAGAATGCAATTCCCCCTGCCTGCTGGCCGACCTCGACGTCGGCCACGCGGCGGAATGTGGTCAGGTCGAAGATATCGACCTTGCCCGGTTCCGCTCCCACGCCTTCGATGCTGACGAACGCATATTTCGAGTCGGGCGAGATGACGACGCCGTGCACGACGGTGGTCGACGTCTCGGTGCGAGCGAGGCTTTTTCCGCTGGCGAGATCGAAGAACTCCACGCCCCGGCCCGTTTTGAGCGTGGCCACGAGCAGGCGACCGTCCGGCGACACGGCGAGGTTGTAGGGCGCGCGGCCGGTCGCGAAGCGGCGCAGCAACTTCCACTCGCGCAGGTCGAGCTCGAGGATCTCGTCGGCACGGTTGCACGCCACGTAAATGCGCTCGCCTTTCGGATCCGGCTGCGCCCAGGTCGGCGAGCAGCTGGGCGGAGGCATCTCGCCGTGGCCCGCGTGTTCCGCCTCGGCATCGGCCGGAATGCCACCCTCCGCACCTTTCGCCACACTGAAACGGCGCGACACGGAGAACGTGCGAGTGTCGATCTCGACGAGCTGGTCGTCCATCATGCACGCCGAATAGTGGAACAGGCCGGATGGGTGCATGCGGCTGCCGTGCGGCATCGTGCACGTCGTGATGCGCGCGACTTCCACGATGTCGGGTGTGAAGACAACCGAAACTGAAGAGGGCACGTGCTCGCCGTGCAGGTTGAAGTTGACGACAAACGCGTAGAGGCCGTCGGGCGTCACATCGACAGTGGCGGGGAAGTTGCCGAGCGGGATCGGCTCGCCGACCAGGGTGTCGGGACCGAGCTCGTACTTCCAGTACATGCCGTCGGGCAAGCCGTGTCCGGTAGTCATGTGCAGCCAGCGGCCGTCAGCCGAGACCTGGAGGCCGTGCGGACCTTCCATTTCTGTCGGGTACATTCCGGCGACGAGAGTCTTTTCGACGTCGGCGCCGTTCGGGCCGAAGCGCACGAGGTGAATCAAGTCAGCGGATTCCGCGCCGACCCAGACGCGATACGTGGCAGTCGGCTGCGCGCCGGCGGCGGGTTGCGCGAGAGTGCGATCGGCGGCGGCGCCGACGAGGAGCCCGGCGACTGCAAGGGCGATCGTCTTGCCGTGCTGAGGGAGTGGGACCATGTTGCGCGACCTGTTCACAGTGACATCCGGCTGGATCCTGAGCGGCGCGTATCGTATCGCGCCGATCGGCCGTCCTTCGATTCCACCTGCCGTCCATCGATGGGAGTGCTGGCCATGAACCTAATGCGTCGCGCCCGACTCGTCACCGGAGTCGCGGCCTTCATCCTGATCTCCGTGACGCCCGCGCTGGCCCAGAGGG
>JBFJPA010000387.1:0-4863 GCA_041617355.1 Longimicrobiales bacterium | reverse complement strand
GAGGCCGACCGTGGCGCACCCACCTACTCTGGCATTCGCACTCTCGCTGGTCGTTTCAACGGCAGCAAACGCCCAGCCGACCACGGACATCTGGCTCGGCAGCCTCGACCTGAGTGAGGGACGGGTCGCGATCAGCGGGCTCGTCAACATCACGCAGCGGCCTGGCTACGACAATCAGCCGGCCTTCTTCCCGGATCAGCGGACACTGGCGTACACCACACAGCGCGACGGCAGGATTCACGCCGTGTTGTACGACCTTGCGACCGGCAGCGTGCGGCTGTTGCCCGGCGCTACGGGGTTCAGCCCCACCCCAACCGACGACGGCAAGCAGCTGATGGTGACCTTCAGAGGCCGCGTGGCATTGCACGACCTGGACGGGACCCTGCTCCGTGAGCTCACGGACACCGTCCGCGTCGGCTACTACTCGCGCGTCGACGCGCGCACGTTCGTGCTGTTCATCAATGACCCCGAGCGACGCATCGTGGTTTACGATGTAGACGGCAATACGCTGGAGACGCTGTCTCGCGGCGCCGTGACGCCGCTCGTAAAGGTGCCAAACGAGAATGCGTACACCTTCGTCGCAGAGACGGGGTTTCCATCCGCGGCGGCCGATCAGGTCAGCGGCGATCGCCCGATCCAGCTCGAGGTGCGCAGGCTCGATCTGGATCAGCGTCGTGTGCAGACGATCGCCGCAATTCCATTCCCGACGAGCGGGCATCACGCATGGACTCCCAGACAGACGCTGCTGATGGCGTCCGGCAGCACGGTCTTCGAGTGGAGCCCGACGGCGCCAGACACGTGGAAGCCCGTGGCCACGCTCGACGATCCGGACCTGCACTATGTTTCGCGCATCGTGATCAGTCCGCGCGGCGACCGGATCGCGATCGTGTCGATGCCACGGCACGAGATGCTCATTCGGCACTTGCGTCTCGGGTCGAACGCCGCGATCGCCGCGCACGCGGTCGACGGCATCGTGAACGACATGGAGGACAGCGTCGTCGTCATACGCGGCAGCGGCGCCCGCCTCACGGGAACGACGGAGGTGCGGGCGTTCCTGACCGAGGCGTTCGCGCAGAGCCCGGACCTCGTGTACGTCAGGACGCCGGACCGCGTGGACGTCAGCACCAGCGATCCGCTCGCGGCGGAACACGGGACCTGGACAGGGCGCTGGACCGCCGCCGACGGGCGGCCAGCGACGGCGAACGGCACGTACCTCGTGATGTGGCGCAAGACGACCAGCCCCTTCGACGGAAGTCCCCAGTGGAAGATCCGTTCGGAGCTCTACGTGACGTTGGGATGCACGAACTGCCGGTGATCGAGCGACGCGCAGGAGCGAATGAGAACGGACGCGCGAACGGCAGCCGATTGGCTTGATGCGTTCTTCGACGCGTATTACGCGCGACGTCCGGTGAACGCGACGTTCATCGGCGTCCACGAGTACGATGACCGCCTGCCGGATTATTCGGATGCTGGCACCGGCGATACGCTGTCGGAGATGCGCGAGCTGCTGCGAGCGTCCGAGTCGATCGATGCGACGGCGCTCACGCCTGTCGAAGCCGTCGACCTGCAGCTCGCACGCGGCGAGCTGCGCACACAGATCCGGGAATTCGAGTCGCTCCACTTCCAGCGGGGAAACCCGAGCCTGTACATCGGCGAAGCGGTGTTCGGCGCGATATCGCTGTTCCTCACGGATTATGCGCCGCTGCAAGAGCGCGTGGACGCGGCGACGCGTCGGCTGGCGGCCGTGCCGAAGCTGTTGTCCCAGGCAAAGGCGAACGTGCGGGCCGCGCCCGCGGCGTGGACGGAGCGGGCGCTGCGCGAATGTCGCGGCGCACTCGCGTTCCTGAGCGACGGCGTGGCACGACTGGACCTGGACGGCATCTCGGGCGGGCGCGCATTCCAGGCGACGACCGGCGTCGCCGCCGCCGCCATTGACGACTTCGATCATTGGCTCGGCTCCGAGCTGTTGCATCGGACGGACGCCAGGGCCGGCTGCGGCGAAGCCATGTTCGCTTCTTATCTCCACGATGGGCACCACATCGACCGCGATGCGGAGGATATCCTGGCCTGCGCGGAGACCGAGCTGGAGCGAGCCGAGCGGGACCTGCACGAAGCCTCTGTCCGCGCGGGCGCCCGCGATCCGCAGGCGGCGCTCGACAGGCTCCGCGACGTGCATCCACCGGTCGAAGCGTACTACGAGAGGTACCAGGAGATCTGGGATGCGATGCGGGACGTCGCGCTTGCCCACGATGTCGTCACCTGGCCCGAGCTGCCGATTCGGTTCGTGCCGCGACCGGCCTGGGCGCGATCGGCGGCGCCCGACCTGTATTTCCTGTTCTATCGATCGCCGGCGGTGTATGCGCGGCCGCCCATCCACGAGTTGCTGGTGACCCCGATCGACGCCGCTATGTCGCCGGCCGAACGGGACGCGCTGCTCCGCGCCAACCACGATGCCGTCATCAAGTTGAACCACGTCGTCCACCACGGCGGTGTCGGCCATCACGTGCAGAACGCGCACGCCTTTCGATCGCCGTCCCGCATCGGGCGGGTCGCCGCCGTGGATTGTGCGTCGCGGATCGCCATGTTCTGTGGCGGCACCATGGCCGAGGGCTGGGCGTGTTACGCAACAGGCTTGATGGCCGAGCTGGGCGCGCTCACGCCGCTCGAAACCATCGCCGAGCTGCACGCGCGCGTCCGAATGTGCGTCCGCGCGATCGTCGATGTCCTGCTGCACCATGGCCGGATCACGCTCGAGCAGGCGGCCGCGTGGTTCGTCGAACGGGCCGGGATGGCCCGCGAACAGGCCCGGGCCGAGGCCGTGAAGATCTCGATGTTCCCGGCCACGGCGCTCATGTACCTGGTCGGAACGGACGCGATCCGCGAGCTGCGGCGCGACCTGTCGGCCCGGCTCGGACCGGAGTTCCGCCTGCGCGACTTCCACGACCGGCTGCTCGCCTGGGGATCCGTGCCCGTTTCGCTCGTGGCCGCGGAGATGTCGCGCGAAACGCAGCCTGCCGCCTGATGCCGATCATCGGGGAGACGCTCGAATGATGACACGAAAGGCCGTGCTCGCGGCGGTCCTCACGGGACTCGCCGCGGGCTGTAGCGGCGGGGATGGCGGCTCGGGCGCGAACCGGGACGGCCGGACGATCCTGCGCATCGCGTACGAGCGCGAGATCGACATGTTGAACGCGTTCACCAGCCAGAACCTGTCCGACATCGCGTTCAGCATGGTCGAAGGCCTGGTCACGACCGACGAGCACAACAACTACATCCCCGTGCTGGCGACGACGATTCCCACGCAGGAGAACGGTCTCGTCGAAATGCGCGCGGACGGCTCCGTCGCCATGACCTGGCCGTTGCGGGAGAACGTGCGCTGGCACGACGGCGAGCCGTTCACGGCCGAGGACGTCTGCTTCACGTGGCGATTCGTGACCAGCGAGGCGTCGCGCACGTACAACCGGGACCAGTACCTCGGCATTGTCGACTGCGCCGCGCCCGACCCACACACCGTCGTTTTCACGTGGGACGGCACCTATGCCTACTACGCCGGGCTCTTCGAAGCCGTGTTGCCGGAACACGTGCTGGGCGGCATGACGCCGGAAGAGATCGTGAACTACGCGCCATACAACCGCGGGCCCGCGACGGTCGGGACCGGCCCGTTCCGTTTCGCCGAATGGAAAACCGGCGAATACATCCGCGTCGTGCGCAACCCGGACTATTGGCGGGGCCCGGCCCTGCCCGCCATCGACGAAGTCGTCTGGTCCTTCATCCCGGACACGAACACACGCCTGAACGCGCTGAAGGCGGGCCAGCACCACTTCGCGCGAATCTTGCCGACGCAGGTCGCCGACGTGGCAGCATTGAACGCGTATACGACGCACCTGGTCAGCTCGAACTCGTATATGCACTTCGATGTCAACGTGAACACGGCGCGCGGGCGTTCGCTGTTCGGCGTCACGGACGTGCGCAGGGCCCTGTTCCATGCGATCGACCGCATGGCCATCGCCGAGCAGCTCATGCAGGGCACCGTGACGCTCGCGCACACACCCATCAATCCGAGCAGCCCGTACCACAACGCGGCGGTCCCGGTTCTCGCGCACGATCCGGAGCGGGCGAAGCGGATGCTCGACGATGCCGGCTGGCGCGTGGGTCCCGATGGCGTGCGCGCGAAAGATGGCACCCGCTTCGCGTTCGTCATGATCAACCGCGCGGGCAGCGCCGACCGCATCGCGGTCGCGCAGGTGATTCAGGCGCAGCTCAAGGAGATCGGCGTCGAGGTCACGTTCGAGACGCTGGAGAGCGCAGCATGGACGCAGAAGTGGCGGAGCGGCCAGTGGGAAGGGCTCGTCAGCGCGTGGTTCCTGCCCGCCGACCCGAGCCTGACCGGCCTCTTCGCCTGTGGTGGCCCCAACAACATGACGGGCCTGTGCGACCCCGAGCTCGACACGATCCTGCGAGCATCCGACCGTGCCCTCTCGTTCGACGAGCGCAAGCCCCTCCTCGATGCCGCTCAGGTCCAGCTCGCCGAGACGGCCTTCTCCCTGCCCATCTACTACAACGTCGTGCCCGAGGTCGTCAGCACCCGCGTCGCCGGCTACCGCGGCAGCGGCACGAACTTCGGCAGCTTCTTCAACCTCTGGGAGTGGGGCGTCAACTAATAACTTGCGGCTCGCATGATTCCCGTCGGTCCGGGATGTCCTGCGCATCTTCATCTGGGCCGTTCTTGCCTCGCTCCGCCGCGAGGCAGCTTCTCTCATTCGGCAAAGATTTTTCTTGCGTTCCAAACGGGCGGAGTTACACTGGGGGCAACGTTCTTCCCAGACGGGCTGAAGGGACTCTCTCACTCACCGGGCTGACGGT
>JBFJPA010000386.1:0-4874 GCA_041617355.1 Longimicrobiales bacterium | reverse complement strand
GCACCCCGTCGTCGCATCGGTCTACGACAATGGCCTGACCGGTGGTGTGCACAACATGTTCGCCACGAACGATCACCTGTTCGCACTGTCGAACGGCGACAAGTACGTGATCCTTGACGTGCGCGACCTGCGCGCTCCGAAATACGTGAGCGAGTACGATCACCCGGACAGCCGCGTCCATGACGTGTGGGTGCACGACGGCCTCGCCTACTCCGCCGAGTGGGGCACGGGCGTCGTCGTCGTCGATGTGGGCAACGGCAAGTGGGGCGGCCGCATCGACAAACCCACTTTCGTGACCAGCTTCCCACTGCCCACCGGCTCGACACACGCCGTGTTCCCGTACCACCAGGCTTCGACGGGCCGATTCCTGCTTTTTGTCGGCGATGAGCGGGTTCAGCGCGACGGACTGGCCTGGGAAGGGACCGGCCCCGATCACCGCGTGCCCTACGATCCGGCTACGGGAACGGGCGGATATCCGCGTGCGACCTCCGGCTACATCCAGGTCGTCGATTTCACGGACCCCGAACGGCCCGAGATGATCGCACGCTACGAAGTGCCCGAGTTCGGCACGCACAACATGTGGGTCGCAGACGACATCCTGTACCAGGCGTACTACGAGGGCGGCGTTCGCATGGTGGACGTGTCCGGCGAGTTGATGGGCAACCTCTATCTGCAGGATCGCGAGATCGCGGTCTTCAAGGCGCACGACCCGATCGGCTACATCCCGAACGCGCCAGGCGCCTGGTCGGTCATGCCATACAAGGGCCGTATCTTCTTTTCGGACGTGAGCAGCGGACTCTGGTCGATCCGCTTGCAGCCGAAGGAGCGGCCCGTGAGCTGAGAGGTCGTCTCCGGCCCCTCAGAAGTACGTGGCCACCGAGAAGCGCAGGCCCGCCATGGCGGCGGCGTTGTTGAAGCGGTCGCGCTGGGTGCCGCGGAAGTAGCTGAGCTTGAGCACGGTCTCTTCGGTAGGCCGGAAGTTGATGCCGCCCTGGTAGCGGCGTTCGGAGTCGCCGCGCAGGTCCGCGTCGAAGTCGACGATATCGACACGAGCGACGGCGCTGAAACGGGAGCGCGCCATGGTCGGGACCCAGCCGCGTCCGAAATCGTAGATCACCTCGGCGTAGCCGCCCTGCTGCCGACTCGCGTAGAGCGGGCGGAGTCCGGGCGCGATGTCGATGTCGGCGCGCGCGAGCTCGCCGGCCAGCCGCAATCCGCCGTAGGCGAGCTCGGCATCCAGCACGTAGATGGAGAGGTTGCGGGAGTCGTCGACGGGAAGCGCGTCCGGCTCGGCGATGTTGTACGGGCCGTGGTGTGCGGACAGGCCGACCTCGACAGACAGGCTTGGACTATACGCGAGACGTCCGACGAAGGACGGCTTGCTGTTGTTGTCTTCCACATTCCCGGTGCCGAGCGGGATGCGCGTGCCGCCCTCCGCGTCCGTGACCAGGCCATCGTGATAGCCGTTGACGGCGTACGCCTCGTAGGTGAGTCGGCCTGCGCCGATGCCGAACGAACCCAACACGCCGAGGCCCGGCTCGGACAGCGCGACGCCGAGCAGATCGGTCGAGACCAGCGGCCGGTCGGTGAACTCGTTGAGCGGGCTGTCGTGCGACAGGTTGAAGCGGCCCAGCGGCGAGAGCAACATGCCGGCGCGCACCGCGAGCGAGGGATGGATGAGCACGTCGATCGCCGCGAACTCGAGCAGGACCTCGTCGCCGCCCTCCTCGAATTCCAGCTCGGCCGCGAAGCGGACGAAGTCACTCACGCGCGTGGACGCGAACAGATTGAAGCGACGAAGCTCGAATCCCGATTCTTCCGTGACGCCGTCGACGTGGTTCCAGCGCGCGTGCGCTTCCGCATATCCGCCGATTGCGGCACGGCCGAGCAAGGTTGTCAGGTACGGTTTGTCGTAGACGCCGCCACGCACGAATGGGCGTGCCGTGTCCTGCTGTACCTGACGCGCGCTCAACGGCTGTGGCGCCGTGAGCGATAGTCCGGCGATCGCCGCGAAAACGAGCCAGCGACCCGCCTTCATGCCGCACCTCCAATGTCGATCAGGATCTCACCGGATGCCGCGAGTCGGGCAGGGAATCGGCGCAGGGCGCGCTCCGCCGGGCCACGCAGCACGTTGCCCTCGCGGTCATACGTCGAGCCGTGGCACGGGCACACGAGCCGCGGCCCCGCGATGTCCACCGTGCAGCCCTGGTGCGTGCAGATGGGCGAGAGTGCCGCGTAGCCGCCGTCGATGGCCAGCACGTAGAGCGGCGCATCCCACGTCTCCGGCATCACCTTGAGCCAGCCGCCCGGGCCCGCGAGCGACGGATGATCGAGCGGGGAGAGTCGGATGACGCCGTTCTCCGGGGCGACTCGCACCGCCACCAGCGAGGCGCACCCGGTGGCCAGGGCCGCGAACGCGCAGGTACTTCGAACCAGGAATGCCCGTCGATCCACGGCCGTCATCGCGACCCCACGAAATCGACGAGTGCGGCGCGGTCCGCGGGATTGAGCGCACGGAAACGCGCACGTGAACCGGACGCTTCCCCTCCGTGCAGCTCGATGGCTTCCTCGATCGTGCGGGCGCGGCCGTCGTGCATCAGGTACAACTGCCCATCCAGGAAATCGCGTGCGACGCGCAGGCCCCAGAGTGGCGTCGTCCGCCATTCCCGTCCGTTCGCGGCGCCATCGGGCCGATTGTCCGCCAGCTCATCGCCCATGTCGTGCAGGAGCAGGTCGGAGTACAACACGATCGTGCGGTTGGCGAGCGCGGCAATCGGACTCGGACCCGTGCGTAACTCCGGCACGTGGCAGCTCGTACAGCCTGCCTGCACGAACGCTTCACGGCCGCGCGAACGCGACGGCGTGTCCGCTCCGGGCGCCGGCGCCGCCAGCATGCGCAGATACGCGACCACCGCCATCACCGTCGACGATGGCACTTCCGGATCCGGGGCCTGGTCCGCCGCCGCCGATGTCGGATCGATCCGCGGATCCACGTTCTCCACCGGCTGGAACGGAGAGGTGATGCCCATGTCCTGGTGGTAGGCTTCCACGGTCTGCTCGATCAGTGAGCTGACCTGCGCCTTCCGGCCGAAACGACCCAGCCGCAATCCCGGTCCGCCACCCGGCTCGTTGGCCGGTACGTACGCCGGCGGAACCACCAGATTCGGTCGGCCCGAGATCCCGTCGCGGTTCCGATCGTCGGGATCCGCCAGCGCCAGGATCGTCGCCTCCGGAATCGCCTCGATCAGACCCACACCGAACACCGGCGGCGGCAACCGCCTGGAGACAGGCACCCCCGCCGGGAGTCGCTCCGGCGTGGCGCCGGGTATGGCACGCGTCTGCAGCTGTGGTCCTCCCTGCCCATCGCCGGCCGTGCCGAACCGGAGCAGAATGTTCGCCGGATTGCCGCGGCCGTCGCCGCTGTGGCAGGAGGCGCACGCGACGTCATTGAAGAGCGGGCCCAGCCCCGTCGCGGGCGCGAAGGCGCGGCCGAACTCCTCGTCGCCCCGCACGAACGCCTTGAGCTCCTCCGCCGTCAGACCCTCGATCGGGGCGTCCAAGAGATCGGCATCATCAGGCGCCTCCGTGCCCAGCACGTCACACGCGTTCAGGCCGAACGTCGCGACGAGGAGAAGCGCCGCGAAGGCGCGAACGCGATCGCCCCGCATGCGGGGTCGAAGGAAGAAAGACGAATCGGTCATGGCCATGATCCGGCGGTGCGAAAGAAAAATTTAGCTGAAACTAATATACCGCCGACCTACGTCAAGACCACGGCCCGGCCGCTGTCTGCGGCCGGGCCGTACGGTTCACTCGATGTGAGATCCGATTTCGGCCGTGATCCTGGGGCGAACTAACTGGCGAGGGCCTGAAGGACCCGCTCCATCTTGCCCTTCACGGCGTCCGCGATCGGGGTGATCGAATCGTTGCCCGTAAGTGATAGGGCGGCCACCGGATCCATTGCCGCGACGTGGGTGCGCGCCTGGCCGTCCGCGCGAACCAGCACGTTGCACGGGAGCAGGAGTCCGATGTCCGGCTCCGCATCGATGGCCTGATGCGCGAGCGGCGGATTGCAGGCCCCCAGGATGGTGTAGGGCTCGATTTGCACGTTCAGCTTGTTCCGCAGCGTCGCCGCGACATCGATTTCGGCGAGCACGCCGAACCCCTCGTCGGCAAGGGCGGCCTTGACGCGGTCGATCGCCTGGGCGAACGGCAGGTCGATATCGGTGGCGAAGCCGTAAGAACTGGTGATGAGGTCCACGAAACTCTCCGATCCTTTCGTTGGTTGACCGGCTCGGATGCCCGTCGGGCGCCCGGGATCCCCGGACGCCCGAACCGTTACGCTGCCAGCGCCCGCTCGATGACCTTGGTGAGAACCGCCGCCGGGGCGGCTCCGACAATGCCGTCGACCGGCTCGCCGTCGCGAAACACCGCGATCGTTGGGATCGAGCGGATTCCATAACGGGCCGCCGTGCCGGGGCTGTCATCCACGTTCACCTTCGCGAACGTGACGCGCCCGTCGTACTCCTGTGCGAGCTGGTCGATCACGGGTGCGACCAGACGGCAGGGCGCGCACCATGGCGCCCAGAAATCGACCACCGTGATGCCCTGCGCTTGTTCCACATCGGCGGCGAACGTGTCGTCGTCCACCGTCCGAATCTTCGTCGTCTCGCTCATGACCGCCTCTGCTGGGTCCGTATATTCAAGAACATAACCATACAGTCATATAACCCCCGAAGGCGGCCTCAGGTTCCAGCGGGCGAACGACGGGACCGGCCCCCGGCGTGACGGGCTCCGGCCGGCTCACGGCGAGAGCATGAGGTAGAGCCCGTACCCGCCAATGCCGGCGCCGGCGAGGACCATGAGAGTGCCGGCAT
>JBFJPA010000385.1:0-4907 GCA_041617355.1 Longimicrobiales bacterium | reverse complement strand
GCGGACGCGCGCTCGAGCACGTCACGCGCGTCCGCGCGATCGTACTTGAGCACGCCGACCAAATCGGCGTGGCCCGGCCGAGGCAGGTGGACACGGCGGAGTTTCGTGTCCGACGCCTCCTCGCCCGGCGGTTCGTGGGCCATGGCGGCCTGCCAGTTCTTCCAGTCCTTGTTCCAGATGAGCATGGCGAGGGGCGAGCCGAGGGTCTCGCCCAGGCGAACCCCGCTCAGGAACTCCACGCGGTCCTGCTCGATCCGCATGCGTCCGCCGCGGCCATAGCCGCCCTGGCGCCGGGTCAGCTCGGGATCGATGTCGCGCTCAGCGACGAGGGAGAGGCCCGCAGGCACACCTTCGACGAGGGCGAGCAGACCTCGCCCATGGGATTCACCGGCTGTCCGGAAGTCGAACCGCATGGCCTCCTCAAACCGCCGGCACGAAAGCCGGCACCCGGGAAGAGGAAGAGCCCGGCCGGAGCCGGGCTCTTCGCAAGCCGTGAATCTGATATACCGTGGCCGGGCGGTTCCTGTCCAGCCACGAGCCATCGGCTAGCGGCGGCGCACCCTCCGCCCGCGGCGACGGCGTTCCGTCTCGCGGGCAGGCAGGATGCCTGCCTCCGGCTTCGCCGCGGTCGAGCCGGCTCCGTCGAAGGAAAGTGGCTTCGAGCCTTCGGAAACGCCCGGCAGACGCCGCGCGCGCGGCCGCGGCCCGGCCGTCGTGTCATCCGGCGCCAAACACTCCGGATTGCCCGTAATCGTCACCGACCCCGACGCGACCGGGCTGACGGCGTTCCCGACGTCCGTGGCGGTCACGAAGATCAGCAGGGTCCGCGTGTCCTGATAGCAGGGCACGCGCACGCTGAAGTCGGCCGACACGTCCGTGCGAGGCGGCGAAATCGTGGCCCGCGTCTCGGGTGTCTTGAGCGAGTCCGCGAGGAAGCCGCGCCAGCGGACCAGGACTTCCTTGATCGGGCTCGTGCCGGTCGCGTTGACCCGGACATCGACCAGGTGGCCGCCCACAGCGGTCAGCGGCGCGTCGACGGTCAGCACCACGGGCGCCCCGCTCGGCACGGCCACGGGCTGCTGGGACGTGACCGAAACCGCGCCAGCCCGGTCGATCGCAAATGCGCGCAGCTGAATCTCGGAGCCCGACACGTTGCCCGGGATGCCGAGCGCCACGTAGCTGATCACGGACGTCTGCTTCGGGTTGATCGTGATCGTCGTGTCCTTCACGACCGCCCCGCGCATCTCGAGCCGGATCTCCGACACCTGACGAATCGCGGTCGCCTGCACCTGCACGTTCAGCGAAGCGCCGGGCTGCACGCTCGGCGGCGTGATCATCGCGACCGTGGGCGGATCGATCACGAACGGAATCATGCCCGTGCGAGCCGTGCTGGTGAAGCCCGACTCGTCGCTGGCATTGACCGTCAGATTGATGAGCGTGTCCGCGACGCTGGTCGGGATCGCCAACACGACGTCCTGCGTCACGCTCGAGCGAGCCGGCGAAATCGTGACGCTCGTGTCCCGGCTGATCGCGCCGCGAGCCTGCACGGTGATCCGCGAGATCTTGCGTGCGCCGAACGCCGTCACGCGGACCGTGGCGTTCTCACCCGGCCGAACCGCGCCGGGCGTTCCGACTGCCTGAACGATGGGCGGACCGAAGGCGGGCACGACGCCCTGTTTCGGCACGCTTCGCACGCCGGCGCCGTCGGCGATCTGCGCCTCGACGATCATGATCGTGTCGGTCAGAATCGCGGGCACGCCGACCTTCACGACGGCGGATAGCTGTTGCGAAGCCCGCGCGATGTCGATCACGGTGTCGGCCCTGACGGCGCCGCGCACCGAGACGATCACCTGACGGACCGAGCGAGCGGCGACCGCATCGACGCGGACCGTCACACTGTCGCCGGCGAAGACGGCCTCCGGCAGCGCGATGCCCAGCACGCGCGGCTGGAACGACGGGCCATCGCCGCTGAAGAGATTGTCGCCTTCGCAAGCTGCCGTAGTCACGGCGGCGACGACGGCCACCATGGTGGTCGCACGGCGGATCCAATCTGCGCGCACGGCCGCCATCCCCTGGTTCGTGTTCATCATAGGTCGTTCAACTCGTGTTTTCGGGGCTACCCCGATCCGGACCTTCGCGAAGGTACTCATGTCAGTTCCGCACGATGTGCGGCGTGACCATGATCAGCAGGTCGCGCTTTTGTTCCTGCTCCCGCGTGTTCCGGAACAGGGAACCGATCACGGGCAGGTCCATGAGGATCGGGATACCGGTCCGGACCTGGCTCTTTTCGACGATGGTCAGACCACCGATCACGGTCGTCTCGCCGTCTTCGACGAGCACCTGCGTCGTGGCGTTCTGCTTCGAGAACACGAAGCCCACGTCCGAAGCCGCCGGAATGGCGTCCGAACGTTCCGCGGTCAGGTCGAGCAGGATCTGCGAGCCCGTGATGTGCGGCGTCACGCGCAGGATCACACCCGTGTCCTGGTAGTCGACGGTCGCCGTCGGGAACTGGCCCCCGCCGGTGCCGCCCGCTCCGGCTTCGATCACGCGGATCGGCGTACGCTGCCCGACCTGGATCTCGGCCTGACGGTGGTTCATGACGGTCACCGTCGGCTTCGCCTGGATGTCGCTCAGCGTCACGGACTGGAGTGCCTCGAGGAACGAGATCAGCGTGTGCCGGCCGAGAACCAGCGAGCTCACCAGCTGCAGCGCCGGGCTCGGCACGGGGAAGTTCGCGTTCGCAAGGGCGGCGACCGAGTTGCCGCCGAGCAGAATCACGTTTTCATCCGTCGCCTCGTCGGCCTGGAAAATGCCGTCGCCATTGCTGTCGACGAAGCCCGACACGAGGCTGTTCAATTGGCTGCCGCGCGAGTCCTTGACGTCGTACGTGACGCCCAGCTGCTCGAGCGCGGTGCGATCGACGAATGCGATCGTCGCGGAGATATTGACCTGTGGCGCGCGCACATCCATCTGCTGGATGAGCGGCTCGATCTGCGCGAGCGTGGACGACGCATCGGTCACGACGAGCGCGTTGATGCTCGAGTTCGCGGCGACGCGGCCACGACCGGAGATCATGCCCTGCACGGCCCGCACGAGTGTGTCCGCACTCACGTAACGGAGCGGATACTGGCGGGACACGAGCGGCTCTTCGGCCTGCCGGGCGACGATCTTGGACGCGTCCTTGATGATGATCACGCCGGCATCGTTCTCGGTCGCGACCAGGCCGTTGGCGGCGAGGATCGCGTCGAGCGCCAGGTCCCACGGCTGGTTCCGCACCTCGGCCGTGATCAGCTTGGCTTTGACCTCGGCCTCGGCGATGATGCTGCGGTTCGCGTAATCGGCGAATGCCGCGATCACGTTGGAGAGCGGCTCCTCCGTGAACGTGACGTGAATCGGCGGCTGCTGCTGCCGTACTGGCGCCGCAGTCGCGACCGGCGAGGGCGTGGCGCGCGCCGGTGCTTCACCGGCGTTGGCCCACGGCTCGAACCGGCCCCACGTATTCCGGAACGAGACACGCACGGCATCACCCGTACGCGTGACCTCGTAGTCGACCGTCGACTCCAGGTCGATGACGACCCGAATGACGCCCGGCTGGAACGGCGAGATGCGGACGGAGCGTACACCGCCCCGGCCCACGAGGTACTGGGCGGGCCGGACGGCGGAACCAGTGCCGCTCAGATCCAGCACGAGCCGCGCGGGCCCCTCGAGCGCGAAATCGCTCGTGGTGACTGCGCCCTCGACCTGGATGACCACTTCCGTGCGGTCGGCGACCGGGCTCACGCTCACGCCCGTCACATCGGGCGCCGGCGCCAGCACGGCCAGCGTGAGCGCGATGATGGAGATCATCGATTACGCTCCTTCTGTAGTGTTCTCGGGTTTCACGCTGAGGACTTCCTGGCGACGGACACCGAAGTCCTCTACGGCGAACACCACGCTGTCGGCCGAAATCTGCAGTACCGTGATGTTGCCTATGGATTCGCCGCGCCGGAGCCGATAAACACGCCTGTTGGCATCCGCGAGCACGACGAGGCTCTGACCCGGTACGTTCGAGTACAGGATCATGCGCAGCTTGAGGTCCTGGAACATCGGACCGGACCCGCCTTCCGTGAGCGGGCGGAACGGATCGCGGCGGCCTGCCGCGTCGTAGCGATAGACTTCGCGGTCGAAGACGAGCTTCACGTCCTCGGCGCTGATGGGCGGACCCTGCGGCATGGGCCGCGGGGGTGGCAGCGGCTCGGCCGCCGACTGGTTCTGCTCCATCTGCGCGACGGGCGTATCCGCCGCCGCGGCCAGGTGGGCAGCCCGTGCATTGGCCGAGTCGACCGCTGCCTGGGCACGCGCGGCGGCCGTGTCCACGACGCCGACACCCGTCTGCTGCGCGGCCGCCGGCGAGGCGAGCGCGAGCAGCGTCGCGGCCGCCGCGGCGAATCGTTCAGTTCGTCCCATTCTGCACCGCCGAGTCCGCTGGAGCCGTCTGCTCCGGCACGATGTACGTGATGATCCGGAAGTTCGCGTCGAGCAGGATCGATCCCTGCTTGTCCTTCTGCGTGGTCGCCATGAGGCGGAAGTCGCTGGGCGTAATGATGCGCGGCAGCGATCCGACCTCGGACAGGAAGCGGCCCACGTTGTGGTAGGTGCCGCGCACGCCCAGCTCGTACGTCTGACGCGAGTAGTACGGGCTGGCCTCCTCGCCTTCCGGCTTCATGCGCGTCAGCTCGACCGCGCTCAACTGGGCCCGACGACCCATGTCGTTGAGCAGCTCCGGCACCTGTTCGCGCCGCGGAATCAGCTGCTCGAGGCGCTTGATGTGCTGCTCGTACATGGCGAGCCTGCGTTCCAGCTCGGGCCCACCCTGTTCGGCGAGCACCTTGGCCGTCGAATTGCTCCGCTCGAGGCGCTCGAGATGC
>JBFJPA010000384.1:0-4917 GCA_041617355.1 Longimicrobiales bacterium | reverse complement strand
GTGTGACGTAGATCGAGCCATTCTCGATGTAGCGGTCCGGCAGATCCTGGCGCCGCGGACGGTGCTCGGGGACGTAATCTTCCGAGCGTGCGTGGGCGCCGTCGCGGGTCCAGTGGAACCGGTGGCTGGGCGCGACCGTGAGCAGCGAGTCCGCGCCCGCGCGGCGGAACTCGGAAACGGCCGCATCGATGTCGGCCGCGCGCCGGAATGGCGAGGTTGCCTGCAGCAGTACGATCAAGTCATCGTCGGCGAGGCCAGGGTCGCGCTCGAGGTGGTCGAGGACGACGGCGTCGGTGGAGGCCACGTCACTCGCGAGGTCGTCGGGACGCAGGGACACTTCGGCGCCGTAGCGCCGCGCGACGGCCGCGATCTCATCGTCCTCGGTCGAGCAGATGACGCGCGCGACCGACCTCGCCTGCTTCGCCTGCAGGACCGTGTGGACGAAGAGAGGCAGACCGCCCAGCGGCTGCAGGTTCTTGCGCGGGATCCCCTTCGACCCGCCCCGGACCGGGATGAACGCGTGCGCCGCCATCACACCCTCCGCCCGGGCCGGCCGCCGCGGCGGCGGGTCTCGTTTCGCCGCACCGTACCGCCGGGCATGACGATTGCGACGAGTCCGGCCGCACCTTTGTCGTAACCAAGAGGAATCGAAGACATGTCGAATGTTCGAGAAGTCCGTTTCGGTGACCGCGCCGTGGGTCCAGACCAACCGGCCTATATTGTCGCCGAGATCGGGATCAATCACAATGGCGACCTCGCCCTCGCCCTGCAGATGATGACGATGGCCGCAGAGGCCGGGTGCGATTGCGTCAAGTTCCAGAAGCGCACACCCGAGCTTTGCGTGCCCGACTCCATGCGTGACGTCCAGCGGGAGACGCCGTGGGGCATCATGAGCTACATGGACTACCGCGTGCGCGTCGAGTTCGAGCACGAGGAGTACGCCGCGATCGATCGCAGGGCGCGCGAGCTGGGCGTGCACTGGACCGCATCTGCCTGGGATCCCGAGTCCATCAAGTTCCTCGAGAACTTCGACGTGCCCTTTCACAAGATTCCTTCGGCGATGCTGACGAACCACGAGCTGATCGATGCCTTCGCGGCGACGGGCCGCTCGATCATGCTCTCGACGGGCATGTCCACGCTGGACGAAATCGACGCGACCGTGAACCGGCTGGACCGCGACAAGCTGGTCCTGCTCCATTGCACCAGCACGTATCCCTGCCCGCCCGGCGAGCTGAACCTGCTCTTCATTCCCGAGCTGCAACGGCGCTATGGCGTACCGACGGGATACTCCGGTCACGAGGTCGGGCTGCAGACCACCGTGGCGGCCGTCTGCTACGGCGCGTGCGTGATCGAGCGTCACGTGACACTCGACCGCAGCATGTGGGGCAGTGATCAGGCCGCGTCGGTCGAGCCGCCCGGTCTGTCCCGGCTCGTCCGCGACATTCGGGTTGTCGAGTTGGCCCGTGGCGACGGGCAGAAGCAAGTCTACGAGAGCGAGCGCAAAGTCCGCGAGCGACTGCGCGGCTATTGAGCGGGCAGACGGGGAGCGACGGGATGGTCACGGAAAGCCGATGGAAGACCGCGCAAGAGTACGAGCGCGGATTCTGGCAGCGTCAGGCAGAGAGCATCGCGGCGGGCTCGTCGGAGCGCCTCGATTGGTACGAATGGCGGGCCGACCAACTGGCGGATCGGCTGCGACGCGCGGGCCTCGGCACGCTCGCCGACGGCACGGCGCGCGTCGTCGAAGTCGGTTGTGGCCCCATTGGCGTGTGCAGCTACTTCCCCGCCGCGGAAGCGCTTGCCGTCGATCCGCTCGAATCCTTCTACGCTGGCGACCGCGTTCTGAGCGAATTGCGCAATCCGAAGGTCAAGTACCTGGAGGGCGTCGGTGAGGAGATTCCGGCTCCCGATGCATTCGCCGACCTGCTCATCATCGAGAACTGCATCGATCACGTGCGCGATGTGGACGCCGTCATGACCGAAGTTCGTCGCGTCCTGCGTCCGGGAGGGACGCTGTATCTGACCGTGAATTGCCGGTCGACGTGGGGCTACGTCGTGCACCGCGCGCTCTCTCGATTCGCCATCGATGCCGGCCATCCCCACACCTTCACGGTGGGCCGGGCCAGACGATTGCTCGACCAGCACAGCTTTCAGATCAGGACGTTCGAAACGGGATCGTTTTTCGACGCCTGGTTGACCGACCTGCGCGGCCCGGCGCTGCGGCAGCGGCTGAAGGGCGTGCTGGGCGTGAGCGAGGCCCTGCTCAGTTTGCTCGCGATACGCGCCTGATCCGCCTTCCGTGACGCAAGAGGCTCCCACCCCGGGCACCGCCACCGAAGACCCTAACGCTGGCGCGTCGCCGCCCGCCACGCCGTTCGGCATGCGGGGAGTCGGTAAACATGCCTTGATCTACGGGTTCGGCGTGCTTCTCACAAAAGCGGCGTCGTTCCTCATGCTCCCCGTGTACACGCGCTACCTGACGCCGGCCGATTACGGGGTCATGGCGCTGATCGAGATGGCGCTGGACCTGATCTCGATCGTCGCGGGCGCACAACTCGTGCTGGGCGTGTTCCGCTTCTATCACAAGGCGGACACCGAGGCGGAGCGGAGCGCCGTCGTTTCGACCTCGCTCCTGGCGCTCGCCGCCTCCTACGGCTTCGTCGGCGTCGTCACGTTCTTGCTGGCCGACCCGCTGTCCGTCCTGGTCTTCCGCTCGGACGTGCATGGCGGCCTCGTCCGGATCGCGTCGGGCAGCCTCGCCTTCCAGAGCCTGATCATCGTGCCGCTCGCCTATGCCCGCGTGCGGGACCTGTCCGTCCTGTACGTGGCCGCCAGCGCGGCGCGCCTGGTGCTGAGCCTAGGCCTCGCCGTGCTCTTTCTCGTCGGTCTGGGTTGGGGTGTGCGTGGCGTCTTCATGGCCAGCCTGATCACGAACATCGTGGTCGGAACCGGTCTCGCAATCTGGGTGCTGCGTGCCGTCGGCACTTCGTTCTCGCGCGCCGTGACGCGGGACCTGCTGCGCTACGGCATCCCGCTCGTCGTCACCCAGCTCGCGGCGTTCACACTCACGTTCGCGGACCGTTTCTTCCTTCAGGCAGCCGCGGATGAGGCTGTGGTAGGACTCTACAACCTGGCATACCAGTTCGGGTTCCTGCTGGCCGTCATCGGCTTCACGCCATTCGAGCAGGTGTGGAGCCCGAAGCGTTTCGAAATCGTCAAGCGTCACGATCGCGATGCGATCCTGTCGCAAGGATTCCGCTATCTGAACCTCGTGTTGCTGCCGGTCGGCGTCGGCATCGCGTTGTTCACGGAGGACGTGCTGCGTCTGGTGGCGACGCCGCCGTTCTTCTCGGCGGCCGACGTCGTGCCGATTATCCTGATCGCCTATGTCCTGCAGTCCTGGACCATGGTGCAGGACATCGGCATTCTCGTAAAGGAGCGGACCGGATACGTGACCGTCGCGACCTGGACGGCCGCGGGCGTAGCCCTCATAGCGTACTGGGTGCTCATTCCACGATACCTGGCGTGGGGCGCTGCGTACGCGACGGTGCTCGCGTTCGCCGTACGCTACGGTCTGACCTATCTTTTCTCGCAGCGCCTCTTTCCCGTACGCTACGAGTGGGGAAGCGTGCTCCGGATTGCCGCGTTCAGCATCGTTACGGCCGTTGTCAGCATCGCCTTGCCGCCCCTGCCGCTCGCCGTCGCTGTGCCCGCGCGGCTCGCGCTCTTCGTCGTCTATTGCCTCGCTGTTTGGCGCTTCGCCGGTCTATCCGCGGCCGAGCGCACGGCGATCCGCAACCTGCTTCGTACACTGACGGCCTCCGTTCGCACGCGGCTGGCGGTCTCGGCCCGGGGCTCGTGATGAACGGCACCGCGTCGGGCGGACGTGGCGTTCCGCAGCCGGCCGCGACCGGGCCGTCCAAACGGCGGCGGCGCGTTGCGCTCGTGTTTCGCGTGTTGCGCGACGCCTGGCTGGTGATCGGCGTCGCGGTCCTGCTCTGGGCTGCGCTCGAAGTCGCCTACCGGTTACAGGCTGTCGTCCGCATGTCGAGAGTACCTGAGGCGACAGCAGCCGACGCATTCCCGGATTCGGCCGCGTGGCGCGCCCTCGTCGAGGAGGAACGCCGGACTTACCGCACACGCTGGGAGCCGCTCGTCTACTATCGGCGCGAACCCTTCGCCGGCACCTGGTTCAACGTCGATTCCGCCGGGCTGCGCCACACCGTGCAGCCGGCGGACGCGCTCGGCGCCGCGAATACCGTGGCGTTCTTCGGTGGATCCACGATGTGGGGCACGTTCCAACCGGATTCCGCCACCATCCCGTCACAGATTGCCGCACGCCTCGCCGCCAGCGATGTCGCACCGGCACGGGTCATCAACTACGGCGAGTTCGGTTACGAGTCCACGCGCGAGCTGGTGGTATTGCAGCGTATCCTGCAGGAAGGTGTCCGACCGGCCGTGGTCGTCTTCTATGACGGCATCAACGACGTCTTCACCGCCGTTCAGCACGGCCGCGCGGGAATCCCCCTCAACGACCAGCAGCGAGCGCGCGACTACCTCTTCGGCCGCACCGTGTTCGACACAAGACTCGAGGTGTCGGCCGATGTGCGGTCCCTCGCCGCGCTCACCGAGGCCATGGCCAACCGGTCCTGGCTGTTCCGGCGCGTCCGTGCCGCCCTGACCCGGCACGCAGCGGGACAGGAAGGACCGGACACGGCGTCCCTTGCCCGCGACATCGTCACGAACTATCGCGCCGTCTTCGATGCCGCCTGCGCCCTGGCCACCGCGAATGGCTTCCACGTCCTCTTCTACTGGCAACCGACCATTCACACGACGGGGAAGCCACTGACCTCGTATGAACGCGCTCTGGTCGAGCGCCTCGAGGGCGATCCCGTACAGGCTCGCGCGTCCCCGCGG
>JBFJPA010000383.1:0-4951 GCA_041617355.1 Longimicrobiales bacterium | reverse complement strand
CGCTCGCGGTCGAGCGATGGCAAGAGGTGCGTCTTGATCCAGGCGTTGTCCGGCTCGATGGAGAGTGCGGTCTGGTAGGCCCGGTGCGCGTCTTCGTACTTCTTCTGCTGGCGGTAAACCTGGCCTAGCCAGATCCACGCCTCGGCACAGCCCCAGGACGGCAGAGGTGGCTGCGGTGCATCGGTTTTGAACAGCTCGATGGCTCGAAGCAACTCGCGCTCTGCCTTGTCGAGACCGCCGCCGAACATGCCCGGAGTATGGATCGCGCCGATCCCGCCCATCAGCCAGAGTCGCGGATTCCCGGGCGAGGTCTCCCGCGCCTCCTGCATGAGCCGATTTGATTTCGGACCGAGCGTCATGCCGCGGATCGGATTGTTGCCGATCTTCTGGCCGACCACGGAGCCGAGCAGGCCCAGTGCATCCGCCGTGGACCCGGCCTCGATCGAGGCCTCGAGGGCCGCCTCCGCGGCATCCAGCAACTTGCCCTGGTCTTTTCCTTCCCGGCCAAGCCGGGTCGTCGCCTCCCGATAATACGCGAGCCCGAGGTAGTAGTGTAGCCACGGGTCCTTCGGGTGCGCCACGATCGCGCGCTGCAGCATGACGCGCGCGCCGGCGAGGCCGTCGAGATCCGAGGCGATGCTGGCCGCGTCGATGACACGCCGTGCCGAGTCGGCCCACAGTGAGGCACCGGTGAGCGCAACATCGCCGCCCGTTTGCTGTGCCGCACACAGGGCCGCGCCGGACTGTCGGGCTGAAGCAGCCGCGGGCACGAGCAACACCAGGAGCACCGAGAGTCGCGCACTACGCATGCAAGGTCTCCCTTTCAGAAGGAAATCGACGCGCCGAAGTAGATGGAACGCTTGAACTGGCTGCGAACGGGGAGTCGCTTCGTGTAATCGCGGCTGTAGCGGTAACTGTGCACGTTGTCGCGGTCGAACACGTTCGTCACGCCGACGAACAACACGGTCAGATCCGAACCGAAGACGCTCAGCAGCCGACTCGCGGAGAGGTCCATCCGGCGAAAGGCGGGCAGGCGCTCACCCATAGGCGGCCCGTACGCGGGGACCCACACGTCCTGCGTCGTATCGCGAACCGCGCCGACGACGCCCGTGAACGGCTGGCCGGATGCGGAGCGCCAGGCCAGGCTCGTCTTCCAGCTCGGACCGAAGTCCCGCTCGACGACGACCGTCGAGCCCCGGCTGATGTCGTACGGCGAGCGGGCGACGATCCCGGCGTCGGGGTCCGTTCGGCGCGCCCGGATCAGGCTGAGCGACATGCGCGTCCGAAGACCCAGGAATGCCGGCGGTCGCGCGAACACATCGACACCCCGACTCGAGCCCGTGCCCGCCGTGACGACGTCATAACCGCGCGTGCGAAGTGCAAGGTCGCGGTACCGCTTGTCGTAGGCTTCGATGCGCAGGGACACATCATCCGCGCCCAGCTGCACACCCAGAACGCGATGCTCGGCTCGCATGGGAGGCACGGACCGACCGCCGATCGTGCCCTCGTAGAACAGCGGACCCGCCGTCTGGTGATACAGGCCCCACGCCGCCGTCAGCACCGCGGCTTCCGAGAGTTGGAACGCGGCCGACAGCCGAGGATCCCACGAACGCTCGTCGTTCAGGTCCGATCGGTCGCTGCGCAGCCCGCCGATCAGCCGCAGCCGTTCGCCCGGTTGCCAGTCCAGTTCGGCGAACGCGCCATGGCGCGTGCCCGTCACTTCCGATCCGAACAACCGCCGCCGTGCACCCGGCCGGTTGTCGTAATCCTGCTCGGGAACGGAGCCGGCCACGGTCGAGCGCCGTCGTTCCAGCTCGCCACCCACCGTCAGGATCGCGTGAGCACCCATTCCGATTTCGGCGTGTGCACGCACTTCGTCGTATCGCTCATCCATGTCCAGCCGGAACGCGCCGAAACTCCGCTGGCGCCGGCTCCCGGAGGTCGACACGCCGGCCGAGGGTCGCATGCGCCCGATCAGGTCGTTCCACGAAACGACGACCAGCTCGTGCCGCTCGTCCGCCTCGTACGCGCCGCTGTACGACGTCTCCTCGACGACGACGCCCAGCTGGTTCCACCGGTCGAGCGCGAATACCTCGACCTCGCCCGCACGGCCATACCGCCACGTCGCGCTCGCACTCGCGTCGCGACCCTCCGGCACGCGCGTGAACTCCGACGTCGTGCCATTCACGTCGAACATCAGGCGCGTGTTGCTTCGCGTCAGCGTGCCACGGACGCCCAGCGCGGCACCAACCGGCAGCGCGGCCGTTGCCGACATCGCCGCCAGCGACAGCGTCGCCGCTCCGCTCGCCTTCGGCGGCCGGCCGAGCGTCTCCAGCGCCGCAACGCCCGACAGCGCATCCCCATGGCGCGCTCCAAAGCCACCCGACGAAAAGAAGATCCCATCCAGCAGGAAGGGGTCGAACGCGCCGAAGAAACCGCCCGTCGGCGATTCGTACCGATACGGCGACAGCACTCGCCCGCCGTTGAGCAGGACCTTCGTTTCCGTGACATCCCCGCCGCGCACGAACAGGCCAGCGCCCTCATCGACGTGCTGCAAACCTGGAAAGGTCTGAATCGCGCGGTAGATGTCGGCCTGCGCACCCGGCGTCGTCACGACCTGTAACGGCGTCAATGACACATCCGGAGCATCCGCCGCGACGAACGCGCCGGCCGTCGCGCGCAGTCCCGGCAGCAGGATCGGGCTCTCCTGCAGCACGATCCGGACGGGCTCCACAACCGGCAGCACCAACGTCAGGCGCTCCTCCCGGAACCCCTCCGCCAGCACCACCAGCGTGGCCGGCCCCCTTCGATTCGTTTGCAGCCGGAACCGGCCCGCCTCGTCGCTCAGCACACCCTCGAGCGTCTCGAGTACGAACACGTTCGCGTGCGCCACTCCGATCCCGGCCGACGTCCGCACCTCGCCCCGGACCTCCGTCGCGACCTGCGCACCCAATGGTCCGGCCATGGAAAGGCCGAACGCCACTCCTGCCCTGACCCAGCGAGACCCGTGCACGACCCGTCGCTCCTTCCAAGATACACTCTAAAATCTAGAGAACTCTAAAACCTGTCAAGAGACCCATTGACGGCAACTCAATCGAGTGCTCTAGTTCTTTGGAGTTCTTTAGAGCTGTCCGGCCGCGTGGCCGGTTGGCTCGCCGACCCGGGAGGCCTTGGTGACCGATTCGAACTCTCTCGCCCGCGACGTCGCGTTCCTGCGCAGCGCCGTCGAACGCTCCGACCGGACGCCCGGCGGCATCTATTTCGTGTGGGCCGTGGTCCTGGTGCTGGGCGGCATCGTCTCGCAGTGGAGCCCGGAATGGTCGGCGCGGTACTGGATGTTGGCCGCGCCGGTCGGCGTGGCGGCCAGCATCGTCATCGGCTGGCGGAGCGGTCGGCGGGCGGGCGCTCGCGGGACCGTTGCGGGCGTACGAAGCACATTCCACTGGGCCGGCGTGACGCTCATCACGTTCGCCGTCATGGCCGTCGCGCTCGGGCACGACGTGCGGCCTGAAGCGCTCGGCACACTCGCGTTCCTCGTGGTCTCGCTCGGTTACTATCTCAAGGCCGTGCACACCGATCGCTCGGCGTACGCCGCCGCAGCCATCAGCCTCGGTGCGGCCGGGGCCCTCCTTCTCCTGCCGGGTTCCTGGTTCTGGATCGGCCTCGTGTGCGGCGCGGGGCTGGCGGGCATCGGCCTGCTCGAGATCCGGCGCGGTCCCACCGATGCCTGAGTTTCCGGGTCTCGATGGACTCGATCGTGTGCTCGAGCACCGCACGCGTCTGGGCGCGTGCGTACTGCTCGCGCGCAACGAGGCCATGACGTTCCGGCTGCTGCGCGACCTCCTCGATGAAACCGATGGCAACCTCGGCGCCAACCTGCGCAAACTGGAAGCCGACGGGTACGTCCACGCCAGCAAGGAGTATCAGGACCGCAAGCCGGTGACCTGGTATTCGCTGACCCCGCGCGGACGGTCCGCACTGGCCGCCCACCTCGAGGCGCTCTCCCGCCTCGCCGACTCCGTGCGAGACGCCTCGTAGCGGTCCGCGACAGCCGGTCATCCGCACATCGCCGCTGGCCGCGCCAGCGCACCGGCTCGCCGCTCTCCCATCCCATCGCTTGCGCCCTCACCGGCGCCGGGCCAGTATTGTCGCCATCCGACAACTCGCACCGTCACGCATCCCTTCGGCCGCGAGGGCCCGTGGATGTTCTGCAGGGCACACTCGACTTGTTGATTCTCGAAGTGCTGGCGGGCGGACCGCTGCACGGCTGGGCGATCTCGCATCGGATCCGGGAGCGTTCGAAGGACGCGTTGCAGGTGAACCAGGGCTCGCTCTATCCGGCGCTGCACCGCCTCGAGGAGGAGGGTGTGCTGCGCAGCGAGTGGACGCGTTCGGAAGAAACGCAGCGACGGGTCAAGCTGTATCGCCTGACGCGGCCGGGTGAGCGGCGGCTGGCCGCCGAGCGGACGGCGTGGCGACGCTACATTGAGGCCGTGGACCTGATTCTGGCATCCCCGTGAGACGAGTCCGATGACGCAAATCCGGGCGCTGTTCTCGCGGCGTCGGCTCTCCCGAGAGCTGCACACGCCCGTGGAGCTCGAAAAGCGGTTGGAGCTCGTTGCGCGCGAGTTCCGTCAGGCCGCGCGGTCGCTGCGGCGGAGTCCGGGCTTCGCGCTGGCGTCCATCGGGGTGCTCGCCCTGGGCATCGGCGCGGCGACGGCCGCCTACGGTGTCGCGCGCGCAGTCCTGCTGCAGCCCCTGCCGTATCCAGAAGACGAGCGCCTGTTCACGGTTTACGAGGCCGATGCGACGGGAGCGCGGCGGCCGCCGTCCTGGCCGACGGTGCGGGAGTGGCGCGCGGATACGCGCGCTTTCGCCGGCCTCGCCTACGTGCGGGGCGAGTCGATCAGCGTGCGCGGCGGCGAGGGGACGATGTTGCTGCTGGCGGCGT
>JBFJPA010000382.1:0-4955 GCA_041617355.1 Longimicrobiales bacterium | reverse complement strand
CGCCGACCCGGATGCGCAGTCGGTCACCCGGCGGGATGCAGAATGGGGTCCGCCACGTGCCCCCCCTCTACCCTATCCCCTCACCCTCACCCTCACCCTCACCCTATCCCTCTCCCTATCCCCTTCCGTTACGCCATCACCGCCGCGCACCGATCCGCCAGCGCCAGGATGGTCCACTGCGGATTGACCCGCGCACTGTCCGGGAAGATGCTGCCATCGCAGACGCGCAGGTTGTCGATGCCACGCACGCGGAAGTCGGCGCCGACCACGCCGAGGGTCGGATCGTCGCTCATGGCGTTGCCGCCCTGCGGGTGTCCGGTGCCGAATCGGAGCAAGTGCCGGTGGCGGCGGTTGCGGGCGAGCTTGTGCAGCCGCTCGCGGACCCTGACAACGTCGTCCGGCTTCTTCATCTCGATCCCCCAACCCACGGCGGCGACGGCGAGCCGGGCGCCACCGGTCAGGAACGCGCCCGAGAGCAGGCCGATGCCGGCGGCGAGGGCATCGATCTCGGGCTCTTCGATGGGCAGTCGAATGGAAGGGCGATTCTGGCGCAGCCGGATGGTGCCGTTCGCGCGGGTGCCGACGAGCGGTGCGGCCGCGATTGATTTGCCGTACTCGAGCATACGCACATGGTGCACGTCCATGTAGCCTGGCATGGCGAGCGCGTTGGCGCCTGGCGGGTTGTACCACGTTTCCAGCACGAAACCGGCGGATCCGTCGGGCGGCACGTAGGCGTGCGCGATCTGGAGACCCGGCTGCGAGTTGGTGACTTCGTTCGTGAATGCGAAAACGGGTGAGCCGATGTTGGCAGAAAAGCGGCGGCCGACGGGCAGCGCGCCCGACCGGATGCGCGCTTGCAGGCCGGGTGAACGCAGCAGCACTTCGCTACTGCCGATGGGACCGCAGCTCAGCACGTACTCCTTCGCCCGCACGATGACGTTGCGTCCGTCGCGTAGCGTGACCGTGAGACCTTCGATGCGTGTGCCGTTCGCATTGATGCCGAGCTCGCGGGCGCGCGCTCGCGGGACGATCGTGAGATCCCGCTCGGCGGCACGGCGCAGGTGCACTTGCAACGCGTTCCGTTTGCGTTCGGAGCCACAGCCCACGTTGCACAACCCGATGCCCAGGCAGCCCGTGTCGTTGCCCGTATCGCGCTCGAGATTGACCAGGCACTCCCACAGGCCGGGTGCCGTCGCGGCATCGACGGATGGCACGCGTACGGGTCCGAGTGCATCCTCGATCCAGCGAACGGCCGGATTCAGTCGGCGGGCCGACGTGGACACGGGGCCGATGGAGAGATCCGTCGCCGTCGCCGCATAGCCGACTTCGAGCGCCTGCGCATCGAGCGGGAATCCGAGGTTCGACCATTCGACGAGACGCTGCGGCTGCAGCTTGAAGCACACGGCGTTGTTGACGACGGATCCACCGCCGACGCAGCCACCCTGCAGGATGAGGAAGCCCGGCTCCTGCGGCGCGAGGATCGATTCGGGCTCGTTCGCGCGCTGCAGCGCGGAGCGTTTGTATAGCTGCGCGGTCCAGAGCAGCTCATCGGCATCGATCTCCCGCTCGGGCACGGCCGGTCCTTCCTCGACGATCAGAACGGACTTACCCTGCGCCGTGAGGCGGTCGGCCAGCACGGCGCCGGCGGGACCGGATCCGGCGATGACGACATCGTACACGCGGTTCGGCGGCTCGTCGGCGAGGGGCAGCGGCGGTGTGGGTGGATCACGCCGCACGTGCTTCGGCCGGACATAGCCGACCAGCGCATCCGCCTTCGGATGGGAGTAATACGGGAACACCGTCAGGGTATGCAGCTGCTCGAGAATGTCGTAAAGCGGGGAGCGCGAACGACGGCGCAGCTCCGGTCCCGCGATCTCGCGCAGGTCGAGCAAGTCGTCCAAAAGCGGCAGCGCGAGCGATGCGGCCTGCAGCGCATTGCGGATGCCGTCCACCTGCTCGCGCGGCGCCTGTGCCACGTAGCGTTCGAGGTTCGCAATGACGTCATCGACGGTCGGCCCGTTCGGCGGCATCGGCTCGGGCAGCAGCACGGGGAGCAGGATCCGAAGCGCACGCCACTCCTCGGTCGTGAGCGCGTGATCGGTGCGGACCAGCATCGGCAGGTCGGGATAAACTTCGCGCGTCTCGTGGTTGAAGAAGGCGAAGAAGGCCGCGCGGGCGGCGTCCGCCTCGGCGGCGCTGGATGCATTCGTCGCTTCGATCGATTCGATCTGACGGAACAGCTCGTCGATATGAACGTTGAGCACGCCCTTCGCGATCGGGTCATCGTTCGTGTACAGCGTCGAGAACACCGTCGTCATGTCCGCCGCCGCGTCCAGACGGCGGTCGTCCTTCAGGATCTTCTGGCCTTCGAAGCGGATGTCGAACCCCTGGCCGGATGGAAACGTGAACTCGAAGTCGTAGAATTTCCGTCCCGGGTGCGTCGGGTCTTTCCGATACAAGGTGGCGGTGCCGGGGTTGGCGGCGGTGCGAGGCACAAACGGCTTCCATTCCACCGTGCCGCCGGCAATTTGCGCCACGTGTGTCTCCGCGTGCAGGAACTCACGTAGCCGGGGTATGCGGATATCGAGTGCAAACGAGAATCGGCCGGCGTCGTCCTTGCCGCGAAGCGGCCTGCCGCTGCCGCGGATGTAGCCGGACAGGACTTCGAGGAAGCGGATGCCGACGTTGTCGTCGAACTCGGGCATGGCGGGGCCTCGGATCGGGAGGGTTGGGACGGCGGTGAAGGGCGAGAGGCCGGCGGGGACCGGACCTGCGCCGCGGCTCCCCCACCGGACGCTCGAAAAGTAGGCAATGCGAACGCCAGCCGCGAGGGCGCTGCCGACGGGTTGCCTTTCGGGTGGATCAGCCGCGCAGCGCGCGCACCGTTTCCTCCACCGCGCCGACAGCGTGACCGACGTCGTCCAGGGCGTTGTAGACGTGCGGAGAAAGACGCAGCCCACCCGTTGGCGCGCCGGCCAGTCCGTGTTGCCGGTACAGCGCTTCATGCAGCGCGCGCGAATCGACACCTTCTACGCGCACGATACACACGCCCGCTCGCAGCGAGGGATCGCTCGATGTGACCGCCGCGACGCCGGGAATGCGCGTGAGCCCTTGCAGCAACGCGCCGGTCAACGCCAGCAACCTCGCCTCGATCTTCGCCGGCCCGATCCGCTCGTGGAAGTCGACGGTGGCGTCGAGGCCGGCGATGGTCGCGTCGTTGCGCTGACCCAACGTCTCGAATTTTCGCGCGCCGACCAGCGAGGTCTCGGGCCCGTTGCCCCAGCCGACACCGACGCTGCCCGGCCAGATCGCGGCAACGCGGTCGCTCCGCACGTAGAGGATGCCGGCCTCTTTCGGGCCCATGAACCACTTGTGCGCGCTGGCCGAGTAGGAGTCGCAGCCCAGCTCGCCGAGGTTGCGCACGACGGCGCCCCAGCTCTGTGCGCCGTCGACGTGAACATGGATGCCGCGTTCGCGACCGAGCCGGCACAACTCGCGCGTCGGCATCCGGACACCGGTCGTATTCGAGACATCCGTGAACGAGAGGACGCGCGTGCGCGGCGTCAGCGCAGCTTCGAAGGCAGCCGCGATCTCGGCTCCCGCCGCGGGCGTCGCCGGGAAGGACACGCGCCGAACCGTGAAGCCGTAGCGCTTTGCCCGAACGTCCCAGGCCACGCTGTTGGTCGGATGGTTCAGATCCGAGAGCACGACCTCATCGCCCGGCCCGAGCGGAATCCCGCCCACGATGGTGTTGTTCGCCTCCGACGTGTTCCGAACAATGGCGATTTCATCCGCGCTCGCACCGAGCATCGCCGCGATGCGACCGCGCAACGTCTCGCGAAGCGAGTCGTATTTCGCGCGGTTCTGGAACGAAACGTCGCCATCCACGTCGGCCGCCGCCCGCACCGTCGCATCCACCACCGAACGCGGGGCCGGGCACAGATTCGCCGCATTCATGGGGATGAGCCCGCTTCGGATCGGGAACTGGGCCCGGACCAGGTGCCAGTAGGCCTCGTCCTGGGCGCCGGCGGCCGCGGGCAGATCGGGCACGTCCCGCGCGGCCCAATCTGGACCCAAGGCCGGGAACAGCAGCGCAGCTGTCGATCCGCGCCCGAGGTGGGTGAGAAAGGTCCGTCGGCTCGGCACTCTCACGGTTCCTCCTCCCGTGGGTTGGGACCGCTACGACCCGGCCAACAATAGGGTTGCGCCGGCCCGGCCGGCGAGTCCCACGGCCGTTGGCGGCACCGGTTCGGAGCAGCCACGGCGTCGGTGAACGGGTCGCGCACGCTCGCGCGTGTGGGCGCGCCCACTTGTTCGGGGGCCTGCGCGCGCAATATTGTACACAAGCGCCGCTGGCCCTTCCCATCCCCGAGACATTGGAGGCCGCGCATGAAGCTGCTCGCCGCCGCCGCGGCGGTAACGGGCTGCCTGATCCTGTTTCTCGGACCGGCCACGCAGGCCGGGCCCGTCCAGCCGGATGAGATCGAGCCCATCGCACGGCGACTGCCGGTCACGCTTCCCGCGCTCGCAGCCCACGCCAATCCCGACATCGCACCGGAAGATCTGACGCTCGTCGTGCGCCGGCTCTGTGGCATCTGCCATAACGAGCAGCTGCGAACGGGCAATCTGTCGTTGACGGAGTACGATGTCGCGGCTGCGGCCGAGACGCCGGAAACGACAGAGAAGATGATCGCGAAGTTGCGGGCGGGCATGATGCCGCCGCCCGGCGTACCGCGTCCGGCCGGCGACACCATGCAGGTCCTGGTCGAGACACTGGAGCGCCTGGTCGACGAGGCGGCTGCGATCAACCCGAACCCGGGCAGTCGCACCTTCCAGCGGCTGAACCGCGCCGAATACGAACGCTCGATCGACGATCTGCTCGGCCTGCAGATCAATGCGGGCGACTGGCTGCCGCTCGACACGAAGAGCGCGAACTTCGACAACATCGCCGATGT
>JBFJPA010000381.1:0-4968 GCA_041617355.1 Longimicrobiales bacterium | reverse complement strand
GCGCGGCGGTGGAGGTCACGCCGTTGGCGGCGAGGCTGGCGGCGATGGAGCCGCGCGAGGTCTGGTCCGTGCTTGTCGATGCGCCGGCGGGAGCGGCGACGCCGGAAGTCGCTCTGTTCGCGGGCTCGCCGGCGCGGGAGGCGTTGCGACGCGCCGGGCTGGCGGGCCGCGGGTTCGCGCTGACGACGGCGGGCCGCCCGTTCGGTGCGGCCGAGGATTGGGTTTCGGTCGTGTCGTTGCCCGGGGTTTCGTTCGCGTTCGAGGAGCGCGATGTTGCGCTGGACGCGGTGGTGAATCAGTTCCTCTATCTCCCGCAGTGATGGCGGCTCGCTACTCTCTTCGTGAGAGGCACCATGCCTTGCCTGCGACTGCACGTTCCGACGCTGAGGGCCGGGGACGCCGCCCGGGCGCTCGAGCGCACGTTGTGCGCGGCGCGGGGGGTCTACGGAGCGTTCGCGCACGATGCGGAGCGCTTCGTCGAGATCGATTTCGAGGACGATGAAGTCACGGCCACGGAGTTGATCGGGCTGATACGGGAGGCGGGGTATGAGGCCCGCCTCGCGGGCTAGCCTCGGCTCGGTGGTTCGGCGCGGCGCCCGGGCCGGGCCAGCAGCAGGCCGAGGAGCACGGCCGCCAGGCCGACGATCATGCCGATCTGCTCGTTGCGGCCCGAGGCCCAGCGCTCGGTCGCGCCCACGAAGAAGAGGCCGAACGCGAACAGCAAGTAGCCCGTGAAATCCAGCAGGCGGTGCTCGCCGGACCGGAGCTGAAACGCAACGGGCAGCAACACGATGACGGCCGTCACCATCAGGAACCATCCCATGTCATTGCCCCGCGTGGCGACGTGCTGATAGCATCCGCTGCCACGGCATGCGCGATTGGTGCGCGCCGAGTGGACCCGCGAGCGGCAACACAGTGGACACTCTCGTTTTCATCCTGGTCGAAGCGTTTCTGATCGGGTTCTTCGTCTTCGGGTACATTCTGTTCCGCCGCCGTCGCGCCGGCCGCGACCGGAACGGCGGCTGAATCGGCTTCAACGCCGCCGCATGCGTGCGCGCTGTTCGGCGGCTTTCTCGACCAGCCTGCGCAGTTCCTGAATTGGCTCCGGGTCGTCCTCGACCTGCAGCCGGAGCACGACGTCGTTGTTCAACCACACGCCGCCGTCTTCCTTCACGATCAACATGGCGGCCGACTGCATGCCGCGAGTGTCCCCGCCCGCGGCCTGGCCCGCCTCGAGCGCCGCGAGCAGGCGGAACGACAGGTGTCCCTCGGTGTGCTCGAAGGCCCGTACCATTTCGCTCACCACCGCCTCGCCCGCCAGAATGTTGCCCTGTGCGGAGCAGCGAGCGGGGCCGGAGCAATATCGGTGGCCGGCCCACGCGCTGGCGCGCGGCCCGGTGAACGCGGTCACGTTGCCATTCACATCCATGACAGCGAACTGGCGGCCCTGCTTCGTCCAATCATCGGGCCGGGGGTCGGGATCTCCCTCCCAGACGCGACGGACGACCTCCTCGGGGGCGACGCCCTGCCGCAGCAGTGCCAGCGCTTGCGGACCGTAACTGACATCGACAATCGCTTGCGTCGTGACGACGCCGACACCCGCCTCGCCCCACAACACACCATTACCGACGGAAAACACCCGCGACTGCACGGCGCCGCCGATTTCGCCGGTCTGCGGATCGAAGCCGAGGATCGAGAACGTCGCAACGGGCGGCCACGGCTCGCTGGTCGGGCCGGCGTACTTCGCCTCCGGCGTGACGAACCACGCGAACGCAAGCGGCAGCAGTACGATCACGGTCAGGATCGCGAGGACGCGACGCATGCTTCCTCCGGGGTCGAGGTCCACTGGGGTCGCACCCGGAAGCTGCAACGCGGGACGCCTCGAGGCCAGACGTCGAGCAAAGCGTGGGTGGCCGCCGTGGTGCCGACGGTCGGCCCGCCACTATCATGGGGCCGATCGATCCCGTCCCTAGGAGGGTCCCGTGGATGTTCTGCTCCGGGTCTCGAGAGCGGCGTTTCCGGTTCTGCTGCTGTGCGCGCCGGCCGCATGTGGTCCGAGTGGTCCGGCGCCGGAGGACACTGCCGACCTGGTTCTTCGCGGTGGCCGCATCGTCACCGTGGATAGCATGGCGCCCGAGGCGCGGGCCCTGGCCGTTCGCGGCGATCGCATCCTGGCGGTCGGCACGGACGAGGAGATCTCACGTCACATCGGCGAGGGCACGCAGATCATCGACCTGCGCGGACGCCTGGTGCTGCCCGGCTTCATCGAGGGACACGGCCACTTCCTGAGTCTGGGCCGCGCCAAGTTGATCCTGGATCTCACGCAGGCGGCGGAGTGGTCCGACATCGTGGCCATGGTCGCGACCGCCGCGCGTGATGCTTCGCCGGGCACCTGGATCACGGGACGTGGCTGGCACCAGGAGAAGTGGCGCTCGATTCCGCAGCCCAACGTGGACGGCGTCCCGCTTCACGCCGACCTGTCGGCAGTCAGTCCGGACAATCCCGTCGTGCTCACGCACGCGAGCGGCCACGCGTCCTTCGCGAACGCGCGCGCGCTTCAGGTGGCCGGCATCACGGCCCGGACGCCGGATCCGCCCGGCGGCGAGATCGTAAAAGGAGCGGACGGCAATCCGACCGGCCTGTTGCGGGAGACGGCCCAGCGCATCGTCACGGCCAAGCTGGCCGAGGCCGACGCGGCACGCTCGCCCGAGGAACGCGAGGCCGAGATGCGTCGGCAAGTCGAGCTGGCCGGCGCCGAGGCGCTATCCAAGGGCGTCACCTCGTTCCACGACGCGGGCTCGTCGTTCGCCACCATCGACTTCTTCCGCAAGCTCGCCGATGAAGGCTCGCTACCCGTCCGCCTCTACGTCATGGTCCGTTACGAGACGAACGAGACGCTCGAGCAACGCCTCGCCGAATATCGCTTGATCGGTTACGGCAACAACTTCCTGACGGTACGCAGCATCAAGCGGCAGATCGATGGCGCGCTCGGCCCGCACGGCGCCTGGCTGCTCGCCCCGTACGTCGATCTGCCGACGAGCATCGGCCTCAACCTCGAGCCGCCCGATGACATCGAGCGCACCGCGCGGATCGCCATCGCCAACGGGTTCCAGGTCAACACGCACGCCATCGGCGACCGCGCGAACCGTGTCGTGCTCGACCTTTACGAGCGCACGTTCGCAGACCACCCGGAAGCGACGGATCTGCGCTGGCGCATCGAACACGCCCAGCACATCCATCCCGACGACGTCGGGCGCTTCGCCAGTCTCGGCGTCATCGCCTCCATGCAGGGCGTGCACGCCACGTCCGACGGACCCTGGGTCCTCAAGCGCCTCGGTGAGTGGCGCGCGGAGCACGGCGCGTACATGTGGCGAGACCTGCTCGATTCCGGCGCGATCGTCACCAATGGCACCGATGTTCCCGTCGAGGACATCGATCCGATCGCCAGCTTCCACGCGTCCGTCACGCGTCGCATGGCGGATGGCAATACGTTCTTCCCGGCACAGACAATGGCGCGCGACGAGGCTCTCCGCTCCTACACGCTCTCGAACGCGTACGCCGCCTTCCAGTCGGACATCAAGGGCTCACTCTCGCCCGGCAAGCTCGCCGACCTCGTCGTATTGTCGAAGGACATCATGGCCGTTCCCGATGACGAGATCCGCTCCGCCCGGGTCGACCTCACCGTGGTCGGCGGCGTCATCAGATACCGTCGTGACGGCGGCGAGTGAGCCGAGTTCGATGTGCATTCCGTATCCGTGCCGATTTCGGCGGGCCCGTGCCGAGCTCGCCCGGTTCTTGCGTTCCCGAGCGGCGGACCGCACGAACCCCTCGACCGGATTCGACATGCGACGACCGGCACTGCTGCTCGGCATCGCGCTGCTCGCTTCGCCGGCCACCGGCACGGCTCAAATGTCGGACCCCGGTCCGGGAACCTGGGTCGGCGCCGGCATCGGGGGCGGCTGGACGCGCGTTTCCTGCGCAATCTGCCGCCGCGACCGTGCTCTCGGACCGGCCGGCTTCGTCCGGTTCGGCACGACGCTGCGGCCCGGATTCCTGCTCGGTGCAGAGGTGCAGGGCTGGACGCACGAAAACGAGGATGACATCCGCTCCATCGTCGGCGCGGCCAGTGCGACGGCGTACCTCTATCCCGATCCCGCGCGCGGCCTCTACTTCAAGGGTGGCCTCGGCTTCGTCCGCTATTCCGCCAAGGAATCCGGCGATGACCAGGGCGTCGGCACGAACTTGCTCGGCATCGTCATCGGTGCCGGCTACCAGTTCGAAGTCGCACCCGGTCTGTCAGTGACCAATTACGTCAGTCTGCTGGCCTCGTCGTTCGGTTCGCTGCGGCGGGACAACGCGAGTGTCACGGACGATGTCAGCGTGTCGCTCTTGCAGATCGGCATCGGGATCACGAAACACTGAGCGTCGCGGCTACCGCCGCACCGCGACCGACTGCGAAAAGAGTCTCGTTCGGTCCGCAATTTTTTTCGCGCGTGTGTGCGTCTTCCGCTGGGACGCTCAGCCCGCGTCCGCGTGGAGAACAGCGCCCCGTGCTCGCGGCGCTGCGGCGCGCCGATTGCCCCGCGACGATGCGGGGTTCCACCCTGACCCTATGTGGAGCCCAACTTCGCCCGGGAAGGATGCCATGAGGAACTGGCGATCGCCGCACGTGCGGCTGCCGATTTTCGCGGTAAGCGTGCTGCTCATGTTCGGTTGTGAGAGCGACCCCGCGGACCAGACCATGCAGCCGGTCGGCTTCGCGCGCTCGTACGACGTGTGGCGACCGGGCTCGCTCGATACCTGCACGGCCGAGATTCACAACAGGTATTCGGTGGTCGGACCGGACGGCAAGCTCTATCCGACCTGGCACCCGCCGACCGACGCCGCGACCGGCTGCAGCTTCGGCCACGAGCACGGCCGCGATCCGCGCGGCTCCGACCTGTTCAAGGACATCGGCCCGCTCGCGTT
>JBFJPA010000380.1:0-4972 GCA_041617355.1 Longimicrobiales bacterium | reverse complement strand
CGTCGCGAGGTGCAGGGTGGCCGGCTCCTCGGCGTCGGCCTCGTCGACGCGGGCTCCGGCTACGACAGCCAGAGCATCGTGCCCGTTCACTTCGGTGTCGCGCGCGCCACGCGCGTCGACGCGGTCATCGCGGTTCGGCGCGGTGCGCCGGCAGTCATCCGCGACCTCGATGTCGCGCGGTGGGCAGGCCGGGTGCTGCACATCCGCGTGGGCGGTGACGGCCGGGCGTGGGTCGTGGAATGAGTGGGGACGACATCACGATCCGCACCGACATCCGGCCCGGTGACATCGGCGACCTCATCGCCTTGCACGGGACGGCGTATTTCGAGGATGTCGGCTTCGACACGTCGTTCGAGGCGTACGTCGCGGCGGGCGTCGGCGAGTTCTTCATCTCGTTCGACCCGGATAACGACCGCGTCTGGATCGTCGAGCGCGACGGCCGGTTCGCTGGCTCCATCGCTCTCAAGGGCCGTACGGGTGGTGAGGCGCAGTTGCGCTATTTCCTGCTCGATTCCTCGGTGCGCGGGCAAGGCCTCGGCCGGCGCTTGATGGACGAGCTGCTCGCCTTCGCGCGTTCCCGCGGCTATTCGCGCATCTACCTGCTGACGGACGAGGAGCACACGCCGGCGGCAGTCCACCTCTACCTCAGTTACGGATTCCGGAGGACGGGCGAAGAACGGTTGCGCCGTTGGGGCACGAGCGAGGCGGAGCAGCGCTACGAGATGGAGCTGTGAGGGCGGAACGGCTGACCAAACACTGACGTCCGTCTTGCGGCCCCCACAACGCCTGCCGTAGCGTCCTCCACCGGCAACCTCCCGATCGGAGCTCGTCATGTCCCCGCGCTCGGTTGTTCCCGCACTGCTTTCCGTGCTCGGCATCGCCGTTGCGGTCCCACGGCCCGCTCTCTCCCAAGGCTTCCGCCAGACTCAGACGGATGACTACACGCGGTACGAGTTGCAGGCCCCGGGCTCCGCGAGCTTCCGCATTGTCTATGATGTGAGCGCGACGGCGGCGGGTGCCGCGTACTACTTCAACAGCATCCGTGCGGGCGCCGAAGAAGTCGTGCACGGCGTCACGGACCTGTATAACGGCAAATCGCTCGCGTGGCGCGTCGTGGAAGGCACGGAAGCGCGCGGCATGGGCATGCAGAACGCGAATGCGAACGGCCGCTACATCGCGGTCACGCTGGCGCGGCCGGTGCCGGCCGGAGGTCAGGGACGGATTCGGATCGACAAGACCTATCGCGACACCGCCAGCTACCGCGTCGATGGCGACCGCATCGTGTTCGACCGCTCACTCGGCATCGACCGCAACGCCGTCGTGCTGCCCGCGGACTACGAACTGATCGGGTGCAACTTCCCCGTGCAGGTCGCGCAGGAGCCGGACGGCCGCATCCGGGTGAGCTTCATGAACGCCGGCCCGTCGGCCGTGCCGCTCCGTGTCGAGGCCCGAAGGGCGCCCAATGGCGTTTCTCCGCCGCGCAGACGTCGCGAGCTTCCAGTGACCACGACCGCGCGCAACGTGCCGAGCAGCGCGCGCACAGCGTACGCGGTTTCGGAGCGCGCCTTCGAGAACCGCGATATCACGTACTTCCTGATGCAGCCGGAGACGAACTCGTTCCGGCTATTCCACGACTACACGGAGACGCGGCCGGGCGCCGATCGGTACCTCAACGTCGTCCGAGCGGGCAGCAAGGCGACAGACCCGGAAGCCGTCATCCTCGACACCGGCCAGCCGTTGAAGGTCGAAACGATCCGCGGCGCGGAGATCACGCAGCGCGGTCTCGACATCGGCGACGTCGATGCCGGGACGGAAGTAGTCGTGATCGAGTTCGACCCGGTTCCGGAGGGTGGATCCGTCCGAGTGCGCATCACGGAGACGTACACCGATCCGAACCGGTACATGGTGGTGCTCGATGAGCTGGTCTGGGACCGTGGTTTCGGGCGGCCGCGCAACACGGTCGTGCTGCCGGACGGCTGGCTTCTCACCGACAACGCGATCCCGGCCGTGATCTCGCTCACGGACGATGGCCGCGTGCGGTTACGTTACATCAACGACCGGCCCGATGAGATCCAGGTGTTCGTTCGCGCCCGGCGCCGGTAGCGCCGACGCGGACGAACCGGGTCGCGGGCGTGGGCACGTTCACGGGCCCGTGACACGGGCACGGATTAACAGGCAGGTATGGGGCTGGATCGGGACGTTGAGGAACTGCAGGAGCACAAAGACGCGTGGGTGCGTGTTCCGCTCGGCCGCAAGGTCGCGCTGCTGGACGAGGTCATGCGAGGGCTCCAGCGCGTTGCGGAGCGGCAGGTCTCGGCTTCGAATGCGGCGAAGGCGTACCCGGACGGGACGTCGTTGGGCGGCGAGGAGTGGGCGCAGCCGTACGCCGTGACTCGACTCGCCCGGCTTCTGCGAGAGAGTCTCGCGGCACGGGCGGAGAACCGGCCGGCGCCGCTGCCCAAGGGTGCGGTCCGCGTGCGTGCGAATGGCCAGCTGGCCGTGCGCGTGTTCCCGGTGAACGCCAGCGATGCGCTGCTGTTTCGCGGCTTTCGTGCGGACGTTTGGCTGCAGTCGGACGTCCAAGCGGCCGATCTGCAGAGCCACACCGCCGGCGCGTATCGCGATCCTGACATCGAGGGCAAGGTCGCGCTGGTCCTGGGCGCAGGGAACGTCGCCAGCATCGGCCCGATGGACATCCTCCACAAGCTCTTCGCCGAGCAACAGGTCTGTCTCTTCAAGCACAGCCCGGTCAATGACTACCTGCACCCGTTCCTCGAGGAGGCGTTCGCGCCGCTGATCCGGGATGGCTATCTGCGATTGGCGCATGGCGGCGCGGACGTCGGCGAGCAGCTGTGTTTACACTCGGGCGTCGACGAGATCCATGTGACTGGCAGCGCCCGCACGTGGAACGCGATCGTGTACGGCGCTGGCGAAGCAGGCGAGGCTCGCCGGCGGGCGCGGCAACGGCGCTTCGAGAAGCGGGTCACGGGCGAGCTGGGCAACGTGTCCCCGGTGATCGTCGTGCCAGGGCGGTGGAGCGAATCGGACCTTCGCTTCCACGCACACAACATTGCGACGCAGGTCGCCAACAACTGCAGCTTCAACTGCGTGGCCGCGAAAGCGCTCGTCCTGCACCGTGGCTGGCCACAGGCGGGTCGGTTCCTGGACGCGTTACGCGATGTCTTGCGTGGGTTGCCCGCGCGCAGGGCGTATTATCCGGGCGCCGAGGAACGGTACCACACGCTGCTCCCGTCGTTGCCGTCGGCGGAACCCATGGGCGCCGCAGCGCCGGGCATCGTGCCGTACACGCTCGTCCCGGACCTCGACCCTGCGCAGCACGACCATCCGTGTTTTGCCACCGAGTGCTTCATGCCGCTGCTGGCGCAGACCTGGATCGACGGACGGGACGAAGTGGAGTTCCTGCACAATGCCGTGGACTTCGTCAACGACCGGCTCTTCGGCACGCTGAACGCGTCGATCATCGTGCACCCGGCGGTGCAAGAGCGGATCGGGCCCGAGCTGGAGCGGCAGATCGAGCGGCTGCGGTACGGCACGGTCACCATCAACCAGTGGACGGGTCTCGCGTACGCATGGGGCTCGCTGCCGTGGGGCGCCTGGCCGGAATGGGATGCGGCCGACATCCAGAGTGGCGCCGGCTTCGTCCACAACGGGTTTCTGCTGGATCGTCCACAGAAGTCTGTCGTCTACGCGCCGTTTCGGACGTCACCGTTGCCGGCGTGGTTCGTCACGAGTCCGCGCACACACAGCGTCTTCCGCGCCATGACCCGACACGAGGCGAAGCCCGGTCTCGGCCGTGCAGCGCGCGTCGTGCTCGCGGCGGTCGGGTTCTAGCTAGCCTGTGAACTTGCGCGTCACGGCGCGGCCCACGAACCGGATCTTCTCGCGTGTCGAGAATCGGCCGGCGACGGTCTTGACGATTCCCTGCGTGAAGCGCGTCCGCTTCGAGTAGTCGATGGCGACATCGACGACGACCGGCCTGCCGGTCGCGGCGGATTCCAGAGCCCGCGTCACGCCCGCCGCGATGCCGACGTCGTCCGGGATCGCGACGTAATCGGCGCCCGTCGCGGCCGCCAACCCGTCGAGTCGGTATTTCCCCAGGACGGTGCACGTCTTCCGGTTGTACGGGACTTCCTGTCCTTGCGAGATCTGGCTCAGCTCGCCGTCGCTGAAGACGAAGCAGACCACGCCCGCGCCTGCTGTCGCGGCCGTGAGCAGCTCCATGCCGGTCATCAGGAATGCGCCATCGCCGACGAACGAGACGACCTGCGTCGCGGGTCGCACGAGCTTCGCACCGACGGCGGCAGGCACGGCGTATCCCATGCAGTTGAAGTCGCTCGGCGAAATGAAGGTGCGTGGCGCCCTGACCTCCCACAGCTCGGCGGCAAGGAAGGTGTGATTGCCATCGTCCACAGTGACGATGGCATCGTCGGACAGTACGCTGCGAACGGCGTCGAACAACCGCACGGGGTTCACGCCTTTGCCTCGGTGCGCGTACCAGCTTTCGCGGTATGCCTTCTTGTCACGCGCGATCTGCGTTTCGACGGCTTGTCGGCGGGTTCGCGCATCGAGGTTGCGGCCGCGCAGCTCGGCGAGCAGCGCCGGCAACGCGAGTCGGGCGTCGGCCGGGATGGCGACGCGCGCCGGATAGTTGCGGTTCAGGACGTCCGGATCGATGTCGATATGAACCAGGTCGTCCGGTACGTCGACACCGAACGAACCGGTCGGAATCTCGGCGAAGCGCGTTCCCACCGCGAGCAGGGCGTCGATGCCCTGGAACGCGTTCTCGGCGGCGGGCACGGCCGCCTGGCTGAAGCCCATGCCCGCGTGGAGTGGGTGGTTGCCAGGAAACGCGCTCATCCCCTGGAGCGTGGTCGCCACGGGCGCGCCGAGCAGCTCCGCGATCGCGGTCAGTGCCTCGCTCGCATCGACGGCGCCCCAGCCCGCGAAGATG
>JBFJPA010000379.1:0-5003 GCA_041617355.1 Longimicrobiales bacterium | reverse complement strand
GTGCCGATGATGAGGCGCGTGTGCGCTCATTGCTGCGTCGCCTGCTCCCGTCGCTGGACGCACCCGCGGAGGACGGCGAGACCTGCCTGTACACGAACACGCGGGACGGCCACTTCGTGATCGACGTGCTACCGGGGCAGCGGCACATCTTCGTCGTCAGCGCGTGCAGCGGCCACGGCTTCAAGTTCGCGCCGGCGGTGGGCGACCTTGCGGCCGCGCTCGCCTGCGGCGTCGAGCCGGGATTCGATGTGTCCGCGTTCCGCGCGACGAGGCTTTCAGGAGGCGTCACCGCCTGAGGTTGTTCCGTCGTCGTGCCCATGTGTGCGCAGTGCCTCGACGATGCGCGGCGCCAGGGCGGCTGGCGGAACGCCGAGGATGTCGGCGCGTTGCAGGATCCAGGCGAGGCGGCCGCCGCGGAAAAACGCGAGCGCGGGTGACGACGGCGGGTGACCGTCGAAGTGCTCGCGGGCCCGTGCCGTCGCGTCCGCATCCTGTCCGGCGAAGACGGTCGCGAGCCGGTCGGGGCGAGGCCCCCGCGCGAGCGCCATGCCGAGCGCGGGCCGCAAGCTGCCGGCCGCACAGCCACACGTCGAATTCACGGCGATCAGCGCGGTGCCCGCGCCAGCCGCCAGGAAGGCGTCGACGGCATCGGGCGTCCGCAGCTCCTCGAACCCGAGGCGCGTCAGTTCCTCGCGCATGGGTCTGACCATGAGCTCGGGCAATGGCATGATTACCTCCTCGACTACGAAGCCGGCGTACCCTCCCCGTGGACCGCTTGCCACGGCCGGGGAACGCCTCTAAGCTGCTCTCCGAACCCACCGACGACGTACGCGCGGAGGCCATGGCCGTGACGCTGCTGCACCTCGACGCCGGGGACGTCTTGCGCCTGCTGCCGATGGCGGATTGCATCGGCGTCATGGAGCGGGCCTTTGCGGCGCTGGGTCGAGGCGAAGTCCTGCAGCCGTTGCGCACCGTGATCCATCGGCCGGACGGCGTCGGCTCACTCTACGTGATGCCCGCCTATACCGTCGAGCCCCCCGCCCTCGCCGTCAAGCTGATCTCGGTCTTTCATGGTAACCACGTCCGCGGACTGCCCTCCCATCAGGGCATCGTGGTCGCCTTCGACCCCGATTCGGGTGCTCCGGCGGCCCTTCTCGATGCCGCCTCCGTCACGATCCGTCGCACTGCGGCCGTGAGCGGCCTTGCCACACGGCTTCTCGCGCGCGAGGACGCGGGCGATCTCGCACTCCTCGGCACGGGCGCGCAGGCGCTGCCACACCTCGAGGCGATGCGATTGGTCCGGCCCATTCGTCGCGTGCGGGTGTGGAGCCCGGACACCGCACGTCGCAAGGCGTTCGCGACACGGGCCAGCGAGGCCTCGGGGCTCGACGTCGAAATGACGGATAGCGCGAAGGAGGCGGTCGAAGGCGCGGACATCATCTGCACGCTCACGGCGGCTCGACAGCCTGTGCTCGAGGGCGCATGGCTGGCCAACGGCTGCCATATCAATGCAGTCGGCGCGAGCACGCGAACGACACGCGAGCTGGACACGCTCGCCGTGCGGCGCGCGCGGATCGTCGTGGACTCCCGGAGCGCGGCTCTGAGCGAAGCCGGCGATCTGCTCATCCCCATGGAGGAAGGGGCCATCGGCGAGGATTCCATTGCCGCGGACCTGTCCGAGCTGGTTCTCGGCAGGGCGCCGGGCCGCACGGCGGTGGAGCAGATCACGCTCTTCAAGTCGCTGGGCCTCGCCGTCGAGGACGCGGCCGTGGCCTCCTGGATCCTGGCCCGCGCCCGTGGTGGCTGACTCCGCTGCGCTGTCGCGGCTCCGACGTCTCCGTTAGCATTCCTGTCGGATGACCGAAAAGCCCAAGAAGAAGCAGGTCAGCTTCCGCGACGTCCGCCGCGAGGCGTGGTCCCTCGTCATCGCGCAGCGACGGCCACTCGTGATCGGCCTCGGCCTGATGGTCGTCGGCCGCATCGCCGGCCTCGTGCTGCCGGCCAGCTCGAAGTTCCTGATCGACACCGTCCTCGGCCAGAATCGGTCCGACCTCCTCGTGCCGCTCGCCCTCGCGGCCGGAGTGGCGACGCTGGTCCAGGCATCGACGTCGTTCGGCCTTGCGAAGATCGTGAGCATCGCGGCGCAGCGTGCGATCCGTGACATGCGCGCCGTCGTGCAGGCGCACGTGATCCGACTGCCGGTGTCATACTTCGACTCGACCAAATCCGGGGCCTTGATCTCGAGAATCATGAGCGATCCCGAAGGCATCCGGAACCTGGTCGGCACCGGCCTGATCCAGCTCGTCGGCGGAACCGTGACCGCGGTCCTCGCGCTGGGCGTGCTCCTCTGGATCAACTGGCAGTTGACGGTGGTCGCGATCACGATGCTGGCCGCCTTCGCCGTCGCCGTCGGGTGGGCCATGAAGGTGCTACGCCCGATCTTCCGGGAACGCTGGCAGATCCAGTCGGAGGTATCGGGTCGGCTCGGCGAGGCGCTGGGCGGCGTGCGGCTGCTCAAGGTCTATGTCGCGGAAGAGCGTGAGCAGGGCGTGTTCCACGAAGGCGTGGACCGCCTCTTCCAGAACGTCGCCAAGACGATCACCGGCACCTCCGGCCTGTCTGCCATCTCCGGCGTGATCGTGGGCGCCATCGGCATTCTGATCATGGTCGTCGGTGGCCGTGCGATCATCAACGGGACGATGACGCTCGGTGACCTCATCATGTACGTCTTCTTCGTGGGCATGATGGTCGCGCCGCTCGTCCAGATCGCGAGCATCGGCACGCAGCTCAGCGAAGCGTTCGCCGGACTGGACCGCATTCGCGAAATCCGCCAGATGCGCACGGAAGACGACGAGGAGTCCGACCGTGAGCCGGCGCGTAACCTGGCCGGCGATGTCGTCTTCGAGGATGTCCACTTCGAGTACGAGCCGAACACGCCGGTCCTGCGCGGTATCTCGTTCCATGCCCGTGCCGGCACGACGACGGCGCTGGTCGGACCGAGCGGCGCGGGCAAGAGCACGCTGATCAACCTCGTCATGGCGTTCGCGAAACCGACGCGCGGTCGGATCTTCGTGGACGGCCGCGACCTCGCGACGCTCCGGTTGCGGGACTACCGGTCCCAGCTCGGCGTCGTCATGCAGGACAACGTCCTCTTCGACGGCCCGATCCGCGAAAACATCGCGTTCTCGAGCCCGGGCGCGTCGGAGACCGCGATTCGCGAGGCGGCACGCATCGCGCACTGCGATGAGTTCATCGAGCGCTTCGAGAAGAAGTACGAGACCGTGGTCGGCGAGCGCGGCGTCAAGCTCTCGGGTGGGCAGCGGCAGCGTGTCGCCATCGCCCGCGCCATCCTCGCGGACCCGCGCATCCTCATCCTCGACGAGGCGACATCGAGCCTGGACAGCGAGAGCGAGGCGATGATCCGGGACGGCCTGCGCACGCTTCGCCGCGGCCGTACGACGTTCGTCATCGCCCACCGCCTGTCCACCATCCAGAGCGCAGACCAGATCCTGGTCATCGACGAAGGTCAGATCGTCGAGCGCGGCACACACCTCGAGCTGATCGCCAAGGGCGGGCTGTACCGCCGACTCTACGAAAAGCAACGCATGATCGCCGAGGACATCTTCGTAAATCCGGGCGAGGATCCGGTCCCGGAATCCGAGTCGCTGCACGACGCCGGCGACGCAGGACAGGCCATCGCGCGCTTGTCGAGGCGAGACTGAGCCGGGTGCTTCGCCGACCGCGCGCCAGCGCACCCCCGCGCACCACCCCCGACCGTTGCGGGCCTCGGCCTTCCCCCGCACATTCGCTGCGCCTCTCGATCGGGCACGCTCGACGACGGTTTCAATCCCGGAGGTTCGTGGATGGCGACGCCGGCAACCGCTCTGCCCCGTCGTACCTTCGGTGAAACGACACGACCCGATGCGTGGTGGGTCCAGCCCGCCGCGATTTTTCTCGCTCTCGGTGGCTTCATCGTCTACGCGACGTGGGCCGCGTTCCAAGGCGCGAACTACCACTTCGGCCCGTACCTGTCGCCGTTCTACTCGCCCGAGCTGCTGGGTAGCTCGCCGCATGCGTGGTTCGGGCCCAGACCCGAGTGGTGGCCGGCACGGCTGCCGTTCTCGCCCGCACTCCTGATCCTCTGGGCGCCGGCCGGGTTCCGGCTGACCTGTTACTACTATCGCGGCGCCTACTACAAAGCGTTCTGGGCGGATCCTCCTTCCTGCACGGTCGGCGAGCCGCGCAAACGCTATCTCGGCGAGGCCTCCTTTCCGCTCATCCTGCAGAACGTCCACCGCTACTTCCTCTACCTCGCGCTGCTCTTCCTCGTGATCCTGTCGTACGACGCCTGGAAGGGCCTCTGGTTCGAAGATCCGGCGACGGGCGCAACATCCTTCGGCGTCGGCGTGGGCAGCCTCGTCTTGATCATGAACGTGGTCTTGCTCGGTTTCTACACGCTCGGCTGCCATTCGCTGCGCCATCTCGTGGGCGGGCGGCTCACGCAAATCTCCAGATCGCCGGTGCGCCACCGCACCTACCGCTGCGTCAGCGCCCTCAACAAGCGACACATGCTGGGCGCGTGGATGAGCTTGTTCTGGGTTGCGTTCTCCGACCTGTACGTGCGCCTCTGCGCCATGGGCATCTGGACGGACTGGAGACTGTTCTAATGGCGGCGTACGAAACGCACACTTATGACGTGCTCGTGATTGGCGCCGGGGGTGCGGGCCTCAGTGCCGCGATCGCCGCGTCCGCCGACGGCGCCCGCGTCGGCGTCGTCTGCAAGTCGCTGCTCGGCAAGGCCCACACAGTCATGGCCGAGGGCGGCATCGCGGCTGCACTGTCCAATGTCGACGATCGTGACAGCTGGCGCGTACACTTCGCGGACACCATGCGCGGCGGGCAGTACCTGAACAACGCGCGCATGGCGGAGCTGCACGCGCGGGAAGCGCCGGATCGCGTTCGCGAACTGGAGTCGTGGGGTGCGCTGTTCGACCGGACCAGTG
>JBFJPA010000378.1:0-5010 GCA_041617355.1 Longimicrobiales bacterium | reverse complement strand
GGGACGACTTGCCGTTGCTGGTGAAGATCGGGCTGGCGCATGCGCAGTTCGAGACGATCCAACCATTCCTGGATGGCAACGGGCGTGTCGGCCGCCTGCTCATCACGTTCCTGCTCACGGAGCGCGGCGCACTGGCGAAGCCCGTGTTATACCTGTCGCATTACTTGAAACATCACCGGCAGGAGTACTACGACCGTCTCCAGGCCGTGCGCGTGGCGGGCGACTGGGAAGGCTGGCTGGCGTTCTTTCTGCGCGGCGTGGCGCAGGTGAGCGATGAGGCGACGGCGACGGCGCGCCGCGTGTTGCTGATGCGCGAGGAGCACCGGGCCGCGATCACGGAGCACCTCGGCCGCGCGGCGGCGAACGGCCATCGCGTTCTTGAATCGCTCTTCGTACGCCCGATCGTGTCGGTAGGTCAGGTCCAGGAGTTGACGACGACGGGGTTCGCCGCGGCGAACCGGCTGGTCGCGCGGTTGACCGAGCTGGACATCCTGAACGAAATCACCGGCCACGCGCGCAACCGCCGCTTCCGTTATGAGCCGTACGTGCGCCTGTTCATCGACGAGCCCGAGGACGTTTGAGGGCCTCCGCGCGGGTCACGGCGCCGGTGGCTGCGAAACCGGCGACGACGTCCGCTCGTCGTTGCTCTATCGACTCCCTCGAAGCCAGCGGATGACGACGCCCCTCATCGAACTCGACGGCCTGACGCAGGCGTACGGCAATCTGGTCGCCCTCAAGGGGCTGACCGGGACGATTCCGGCAACGAGCGTCGGACTGGTCGGCGCGAATGGCGCGGGCAAGAGCACGCTCATGAAGGTGCTGCTCGGCATCCTGAAGCCGACGTCGGGTTCGGCGCGCGTGCTTGGCCTGTCGGTGACCGATGACACGATCGCGTTGCGGGAACGCGTAGGCTACATGCCGGAGCGCGGCGGGCTTCCACCGGACCAGACGGCCGCCGACTTCATGATCTACGCGGCCGAGCTCGCGGGAATTCCGGCCCGCGCGGCACGCCAGCGCGCGTCCGACGTGCTCACACTGGTGGGACTGCACGAAGAGCGGTTCCGCCACTTTGGCGACTTCTCGACCGGCATGCTGCAACGTGCGCTGCTGGCACAGGCGATCGTACACGACCCCGACCTCGTCCTGCTCGATGAGCCACTCGCTGGACTCGATCCGGAGGGACGCGACCAGATGCTGCGCCTCATCGGCCGGCTGAAGGGATTCGGGATCCACACGCTCGTCTCGAGCCATGTGCTCAGCGACATCGAGAGCACGTGCGACTGGATCGTCATGATCGAGGGCGGCCGCATCATCCGGAACGCCACACTCGAGTCGTTCACGTCCGGTGACACGGTCGGCGTCGAGGTGCTGGACAACGTAGGCGCCGTCGAGGCGCTGCTGCGGCAGCGCGGAGCCAGCGTGCGCCGCCGGGGCCATTCGCTCGAGGTGACGATGAGCGACGGCGATCCCTACGCCCTGATCCATCGCGTCCTCGCCGAGACCGGCAACGGGCTGAGTCTGCTGAAGGCGCGGGTGCGGACGCTGGAGGATGCCTACCTCGGCGAAGGGAGTGTGGCGCCGTGAGTGCGGACTCGTCCGTCGAGTCCGGCGTATCGGACGCCAGCGCCGCGCCAACGCCTGAGGGGACGGTCTACGATCTCGGGTATGCGCCTCACGAGGGGCGGCGGCTCGGGCGGCCGGCCGCTCTCCGCGCGATCTTCATCGACGGCAGCAGGCGGGCGCTCGGCCTGCGACGGAAGTCGTGGGCGAAGGTCTTGCCGTGGGGCCTGATCGCCGCCGCGATCGTTCCCGCTGCGTGGGTCGTCGCACTCACGTTCGTGGTCTCCGGCTTCTCGCTCGACGATGCCGGGCCGTTCGGCGATCCGGCCGAGTTCTTCCAGATGATCGGCCTGCTCGCGATGTTCTTCGTCGGTCTCATCGGGCCGACACTGATGATCCCGGACCGGCGACACGGCGTGCTCGCCATCTACGCCTCGCGCCCCGTACGTGCCGGCGACTACCTGCTTGCGCGCGCGGCCACACTCGTCGTCCTGACTTCGCTCTTCATTCTGATCCCGCACGCGATCGTCTACGTCGGCATCTCATCGCTCTACGTGGACGGTCTGCGCGCGGGCCTGCTTGAGCACGCGTCGGAGATTCCGGAGATCCTGGGTACCACCGCCGCCTACGTCTTCGCGTACGGCGCGCCCGCATTCCTCATCGCGCTCTTCGCTCGACGCCTCGCCGTCGCGTCCGGGGTCTACATCCTGGTCATGTTCATGACGTCCCTGACGGTCGAGGCGATGCCGAGAGCGACCGACCTGCTCGTCTTCAAGGTCATGGCGCCCCTCGCGCTGTTCTGGAATCCGTTGTCCGTGCGAGACTGGCTGTTCGACCGGGAGCCGGAGGATTGGCCGCTGGAACGTGTCGGCCTCGAGCCGTGGGTCGGCGCCGTGACCATCGTCGCCATCACGCTGTTGACCGCCTTCATCGCGTACCGCGCCTACCGGAGACACTTCTGATGGCCACGACGCAGGGGTCCATGCCGGCCCGCGATCCGGCCCGCGCCACACACGCGACTGTCGAGGTACAGAGCCTGTCGAAGTGGTTTGGCACCAAGGTCGCCGTCTCGGATGTGACGTGTTCGTTCGGCCCGGGCATCACGGGGCTGCTTGGGCCGAACGGCGCGGGCAAGACGACGCTCCTGCGCATGATCACCGGGCTGCTGCACCCATCGGAAGGCCGCGTGACGGTCTTCGGGACGGACCCGCGCAGGAAGCCGTCGATCTATCGTCGCGTCGGCTTCGTCCCCGAGGATGATGCCGTCTACGGCCACCTCTCCGCGCGCCAGCTCGTTCGCCATGCGGCGCAGCTGAGCCGATGCGACGCATCGCCCGTGGTCGTCGATGCGGCCATCGCGCGCGTGAACCTCCTGGATGACGCCGACCGCCCGATCGCCGAGTACTCGAAAGGCATGCGACAGCGGGCGAAGGTGGCGGCCGCCCTCGTCAACGAGCCCGACCTGCTGGTTCTCGACGAGCCGCTGAATGGGGCGGATCCCACACAGCGCGCGGTGCTCATCACGCTCTTCCACGAGCTGGCCGCCGCCGGCCGCACCATCATCGTGTCGTCGCATGTGCTGGCGGAGGTGGAGCGCATGACGGATCGCGTGATCGCGATCCTCGATGGCAAGCTTGCCGCGGCGGGACACATCCGTGCCATCCGCGCGGCCATGACACACATCCCGCACAAGGTGCGGATCGACAGTGACGACGCGCGCGTGATCGCGCGGGCGCTGGTCGACGTGCCCGCCGTCGTCGGCGTCCACTTCCAGGACGGCGGACTGGAGGTGGAAACCTCCAGCCTGGCCGAGCTCGGCAAGGCGATCCCCGCCATCACCACCGAGCGCTCGGTGCGCGTGACGCGATTCGAACCGGTGGACGCGTCGCTCGAAAGTGTCTTTCGTCATCTGCTCAGCATCCGCCGATGACGCCGCTCCTCGCGATCGTCCGCGTCACCGTCGGACAGCTCACGGGCAGAATCCGACTCCTCGGGTTCGGGCTGCTGAACCTGGTGCCGGCCGCACTGCTCGCAGCAGTGTCGCGCTCCGCGCATCCCACGGCGTTGGACCTCGAGCTGGGCGTGCTGCTGGTCGTGCCGTTCTTCGCACTCGTCGTCCCCACGACCTCCCTCATCCTCGCCAGTTCCGCGCTGGGCGAGGAACGACGCGACAAGACGCTGTCGTTCATGCTGCTGCGGCCCATCAGCCGGCTCGAGATCGTGGTCGCCAAGACGCTCGCCGCCGCGCTCGTGTCCACCGGCTTCGCGACCGTCGGAGCGCTCGGGCTCTCGCTCATGTGGCTCGCGCTGGGAGGCAGTTTGGACGTGTTCCTGCCGATCCTGGCGGGAGCCGCGATCGCGTGCGTGATGTACAGCGCGATCTTCGTATTGGTCGGGAGTGTCGTGGCCAAAGCGACGATCGTGGGGCTGATCTACGTGCTCTTCTTCGAGACGATTCTCGTCGGCGAGCTGCCGCGGCTCGCCGGCGCCTCACTGTGGCGCATCGGCCTGGGCGCCGCACTCGAGACCATGCCCGCTCACTTTCCCGCGCGGGCGCTGCTCGGCGCGCTCGGGGAGTGGATCCCATCCGTTGGCAGCGCAATCGTGATCCTGACCGCGATCACCGTGATCGCAGTAGCGGCCTGCACGTTCCTCCTGAAGCGGACGGACGCGGTCTGAGCGCCTACCGCGGGTCGCGGAAGATGCCGGCGATGGCCCGCGCGAAACCGGAGACGTCCGCTCGCGCGTTCGTCATCACGGCGACGACCATGTCTTCGTCCGGGAAGATCATGAGCGACGCCATTCCGCCGAGCACGGCCCCGCCGTGTCCGATCATCCGCGTGGACGCCTGCTGGTCATCGCCGAGCCGCACGTTCTCGATGCCCCACCCGTAGCCGTACGTCGTCGGTGCACCGGACTTGAGCCGTTGCGGCGTCCAGAACAGGTCCACCGTGGCGGAGTCGAGGATCTCGCGGTTCAGCATCGCGTGGCCGAAGCGCACCAGCTCCGTCGGCGTCGACAGGAAACCGCCCGGCGCCATCGAGCAGCTCATGTCGATCTCCTGGCCTCGCCGCAGCGTTCCGAACGCGGCCCGGTCGTACTTCACGACTTCGTGCGGTCCCTCGTCCCCGAGGTCCGGCACCGTCTGCTCCATACCGGCCGGCGTGAAGACTTCCCGGTCCATGAACTCCAGGAACGGCTCGCCGGCGACCGCCTCGACCACGGCGCCCACGAGACGCCAACCGAAGTTGGAATAGCGCCACTCCGTCCCGGGCTCGAAGAGCAGCGTGTCCTCGGCGACGGCCGCAATCGATGTGTACGCGTCGTCGCAGTGCTCCTGCCGCAGCGTCTCCGACATTCCGCCCGAACGGATCACGCCTGCGATGTGGCCCATCAGCTGGCCGGTCGTGATGGGCCATTTCTTCTCCGGGAAGTCCGGCAGGTAGGCCT
>JBFJPA010000377.1:0-5013 GCA_041617355.1 Longimicrobiales bacterium | reverse complement strand
CCCTCTCGGCCGTTCTGCAACGTGCGCAGCGCGTCCATGCGCTGGGCGGACTCGCCGCCGATGTGGTCGATGCCGCGCGCGCCGCGGCCGGCATCTACGGCGCTGCACCGACGTGTCATCTCAGCCTCGCGGTTCGACTGAACGGGTACACGCCGGCGCTGCTCGATCGAGCCGTAGCGGAGACGCGCCCGCTCGTCCGCGTGCCCGCCATGCGCGGCTCGATCTTCCTGCTGCCACCTGATCTCGTGCCCGCCGGACTCGCCCTCGCCGCGCCGAACTCGCGCAGCGCGTTCTTGCGCGGTACCGGTATCGACGACCGCGCGTACCTGCGCATTGCGGAGACGATCGAACGCATCGTCGCCGACCGTCCGGCGGTCGCCTCCGCGATCCGTGCCGCCATGGGTCGCCGCGCGCCCGCGGGGCCCACGCTCGGCCTGGTGCTGCGTTGCATGAGCCACGAGGGACGTATCGTGCGAACCACGACGCAGGGTTCGCTGCGCAGCCAGAGCTTCGCATACGCTCGAACCGAGGATTGGATCGGACCGCTCACGCGTCCCCCACGACGTGACGCACTTCACGTCCTGACGCCGCTCTGGCTGCGGGCCAACGGCCCGGCGACGGTCGCGGACCTCGCGTGGTGGGCCGGCGTGCCTCTGCGCGAGGCTGCAGATGCGCTCGCGTCCCTCGACACGACTCGCGTCGACGTCGACGAAATCGGCGAGGACCTCTTCGCCCCTTCCGACTTTTTCGACGACCTGGACCGCGCGACCGTGGCTGGCGGGCCGCACCTGCTGCCCGTGTGGGACGCCTGGTTGATGGCGCACCGGGACCGGGGCCGCACGCTCGATCCGTCGCTCGCTCCCTATGTCGTGGACCGACGGGGCAACGTGGCCAGCTCCATCCTCCTCGACGGCCGCGTCGTGGGTGTTTGGGACGTCGAGGACCGCGCGTTGCTCTTCGCGGAAACCGCGGGTCTCGACGAGCGCGACATCGAACGGGCTCTGCAACGCATCATTGCCATCCTTCCCGTCGATCATGTGACACGCGTGGATACGCCGGTCCCGCTCGATGCCGGGGGTCAAAACGCCTTCAGGGCTCCCTTTCGAGGGCGCGGCAGGCGGTCGTAGCCTGCTGGCGCGGGATCTGCAGCGGCGCGGTTTGCGAGGCGGACTCGTACCCAACGACGGGGAGAGAAACGTATGCCGCGCATCATCGATCGACCCGCTCGCGTCCTGGACAACGGCGCGCCACCCCGGCAGGTGGTCGAATTCGCGGGCCGCTCCTCCTCTGGCCATGCCTACGTGAGCGTGTCCCATACGCAGTCGCCGCAGGGGCGGCGCGAGCCGGGACAGCGGCCGGATTTCGAGGAGATCACGGTCGTGTTGCGCGGAAAACTCAGAGTGCAGTACGCAGGCGGCGTTCTCGAGGTACACGAAGGCCAGGCGATCATCGTGTCGCCCGGTGAGTGGGTCCGCTACAGCACGCCGGAGCCGGGTGGCGCGGAATACGTGGCGATCTGCGTGCCGGCGTTTTCGCCGGAGCACGCGCACCCGGACGCGGCCTGAGCAGAGCGGCCGGGCAATCTGCCCGGCCGCTCTGTGCATCGCGCAGCGCTACTTCTCGAGGGCCGCGTCGATGCGCTCGATCACATCGAGCAGGTGGGCGCGAGCAAGCCGGTCCCGGCCCCCTCGCGCCGCGCGTGACGCGGCAGCCCGAAGGTCGACGAGTTGCGCGCGAGCCAGCGGCCGGATGTCGGACATGGCGGTATTCGCGCGGTTCGCGGCCGCGGGGCCGCCGGATGCCGTCGCCGGCGTGGCTGGATCCTCGAGCAGCGCCGCGAGCCGATCGATGTAGTTCCGCTGTAGCGCGCGACGGTAGGGGTCGCCCGCCGTCACGGCGGGATCTCGCCACACGGCGTCCTTCAGAGCATCGAGATAATCGGGCAGCGGCCACGCGCGCCGTGGATCCAGCGTCTGATGGCGGGCGAGTCGGCCGAGTCGATTCGCGTCGAGCAGCTGGCGGATCACGGTCGCCTGTCGCTGCTGAATCGTTTCCGGACCGACGTCCCCGACGCGCACGATGATGTCTGGCTCGAGCAGCCAGATGGGCGCCTCGAAGACGTGTGTGGCGAGGAAGGCGAGGGAGCGCTCCTGGCGGGCGCGATCGACAGCCTCGTACACGGCGCCGGGCTGCTCCGCCGTCTTGAGGTTGACGAGCACGCCACCGATCGGTGTGACGACGTGACCGACGTAGGTTTGCCACATGCCGATCAGCTCACCGTAGATCTCCTCCAGCTCCGTGTAGTCTTCGCCCGGTCTTGTCGTCCACGCGACGAGGTTGGGCAGAACGCGCTTCAGGTTCGCGATGGCATATCCGCTCGCGGCCACGGGATCGTCGCCGATGTCTTCGGTCTGGGACCGTGGATCGGGCCCGGTTCCCTGCGGCAGGTAGCGGTACATGGGATCGGCGGCCTTGTCGAGGATCCACCGGTTCAGGGTGGGACGTTCGGCCTCGGGCGTCGCGGCTTGCGGCAGCACGCGATAGCCCCAGTTGATCGCGTAATGATCGTACGGCCCGATGCGACGGATGAAATCCGCCCCTTCGAGGCCATCACCCGGCTGTGCCACATAGTTCTGCCGCGCGTAGTCCATGATGGATGGGGAAACGCCCATGCGGGACGCGAAGGATTTCGAGCGAAGCGAGTCGACCGGAAACGAGGAGCTCGCGATCATGTTATGCGGCAGGCCGAGCGCGTGCCCGATCTCGTGCGCGATGACCTGGCGCACCGCTTCGCACATGATGCGTCCGTCGATGGGCAGGGACCGGGCCAGCGGATTCGCTGCGCCCGTCTCGATCATGATGCGGTTGCGATAGGAACGCAGGTGGTTGTGGTACCAGACGATGTCGCTCTCAATGATCTCGCCGGTGCGCGGGTCACTCGTGCTCGGGCCCTGCGCGTTCCGCGTCAGGCTCGCGGCCCAGCGTACGACGGAATAACGTGCGTCTTCCGGGTCCCACTCCGGATCCTGCTCCGGTGACGGCGGATCGAGCGCGACGATCGCGTTGCGGAAGCCCGCCGTCTCGAAAGCGGGCCGCCAGTCCTGTACGCCCTGACGCACACACGAGCTGTACTCGAGCGGCGTCGCCGGATCGAGGTAATACGTGATGGGCTTGACCGGCGTGACCAGCTCACCGCGCGCGTACGCCGCGGGATCCGACGGCTCGAGACGCCAGCGGCGGAGGAAGGTCTGTGTGCCGGCCTTCTGCGCGTCCAGTCCGAAATTCACGCGTCGCACCGTGAACCAGCCCACACGCGCATCGGCGTAACGTGGCCGCATGGGCTCACGCGGTAGCAGAATCAGGGACTGGTGCATCTCCAGCGACAGCGTCGACGTACTCGCGTTGGAAGGCGGCGTGGCCGCATCGAACGTGAGCGTGTGACGTACGTCGGTATTGAGCGGAAACGAGCGCGCGTAGTTGATGAAGCTGCGCGTAGCGTCGAGGCGGCGAACACCGTAGTCCCTGCGCTGAGCCTGGCTCAGTCCGCTGATGGCGGGTGTGTCGCCCGAATAGAAATCCGTCACGTCGACGACGGCACTCGCGGAGTCGCCTCCGATGGCGGCGACATCGAACGCGGCGAGGATGGGCTCGAAGTTGTTGGCCGCGACACTGAGCGCGATGGGTGTCGTGTCCGGCGCGACCTGCTCGTACGTGCGCTTGCGAAGCAGGATGCGATTCCCCTCGCGCGACCAGATCAGCACCTGCTCCTGCGCCGAGTAGCCTGCGGGAATGAAGCCACCCAGGTTGGACGGCACGCGCGCGATCCGGCTGACCAGCAGCATCTCGCGGCCGAGCAGGGAATCAGGAATCTGGAAGAACAGCTTGTCATCGGTCCGGTGGATCGTGAACAGGCCGCTGTCCACGCGTGCCGTCGCGGGCACGACCTGGCGGAAGGGCCGTGGTCCGGTTCGTCGCTGCTGCTGGCCTTCCGCCGGCGAGGCCGCCGGAGCGGCGGCCGGCGGTGGTGTGGTCGCCGGGCTGGGCGTGCGCGACGCACACGCGGACAGCGTGACAACAGAAATCAGAAGGGCGGGGAGTCGATATCGTCGCATGATCGTCTCGGAGGGTTCGGGGATGGATTGCGCAACGGCGCCTGGGAGCCGGCGTCGAAGTTGACAGCCGCCCTCCGGCAGGGGCAAGCCGATCGGGCCGGGCGGTCACCCGCGCGGGCGCGTCGCCCGCCACACGTTCGTGGGCGAACGGCCCGGCACCCCTTCCGCCGACTGCGTCGCTCGCTCAGCTTCGGTTCGAAGCATCGACGGAAGGTGTAGCATGGAACGACATTCACGGCGTCGCTTTCTTGCGGTGCTGCCACTCGTACTGCTCGGACCGGGCGCGGCGCGGCTTCGCTTCCGCGCACGCGGCCTGGACCATCCCGACCCACGGCCGGGCATCACCGCGGTACGCGTGACACCCGCCGAGCGACTCGATGCCGCGACCGCGCGCGTCTTCGACCTTGTCCGCCAGATTCCGCACATCGTGGATGGCATCCGCTGTGCCTGCGGCTGCGCCGACATTCCGGATTACTATTCGCTGCTGTCCTGCTTCGAAGGGGACGGAATGGGACAACACTGCGAGATCTGCAAGGGCCAGGCGCGACTGGCGCACCGGTTGCACAGTCGCGGCCGCACGTTGAACGAGATCCGGGCCGCCATGGACGCGGAGTTCGGCTGACCCACGAACACCTCCCGCATTGGGGCCGACGATGACGCCGTGGCTCGCCCGTACCGCCGCATTGCTCGTCATTACGTGCCTGCTGCCGGATCCGTCTACGGCACAGGTGAGACGCAGCGAGCGCGGCAGCGTGTCACAGACCGTGAGTGGAACGGTGATCACAGTCGAGTATTCACGCCCCGTCGTGAGCGCGTCTTCCACACGCAGCGCCAGCACCCCGAGCACGCCGCCGTACGATTCACGGTCGAACCTGCACACGCCGAACCTCTCGACGTTCTG
>JBFJPA010000376.1:0-5039 GCA_041617355.1 Longimicrobiales bacterium | reverse complement strand
GGTCCTCCCACGGGTACTTCTCGAAGTTGCGGTACCAGCCGGCGCCGTCGGTGGTGCCGACGAAGCTGAGCCAGTTGGTGACCGGGCAGTTCGCCGAAGCCGCGGCGAAGCGGTCCGTGTGGCCGACGACCCAGGAGGTGAGCACGCCGCCGCCGCTGCAGCCGTAGACGAACATGTTGTTCGTGTCGATGTAGCCCATGGCGATGACGTGGTCGACGCCGTTCATCAGGTCATCGTAGTCCTTGCCCGGATACGCGTTCTTGATGGCGTTGCCGAAGTCGGTGCCGTAGCCCGTGCTGCCGCGCGGATTCGTGTACAGCACGACGTAGTCGTTCGCGGCGTGTTCCTGCCAGCCGAAATTGAAGCTGACGTTGTACATCGAGTGGGGCCCGCCGTGGATGCTGAGCATGAGCGGGTATTTCTTGGCCGCGTCGAAGTCGGGCGGCTTCACGACCCAGCCCTGGATGCGCAGGTTGTCCGTCGACGTGTACCAGATCTCTTCGACGTCACCGAGCTTCTTGCCCGCCAGCACGTCGCCGTTGACGTCGGTCAGCTTCCGGACCTGATCGGGCGTCCGCACGTTGAAGGTGATGATGTCGCCGGGGTCGTGGAACGAGGTGCGCGTGCCGACCACGGTGCCGTCGGCCGCGACGGTCTCGACGTTGAGCATGTGCGTGCCCTGGGTTACGGCGCGCGGCGCACCGCCGCGGAGCGGTGCGAACCAGAGGTTCTGGGAGCCCTCGTTCTGGACGGTGAAGTAGATGCCGCTGCCATCTTTCGCCCAGACGAGATTGCCGGGAGACCGATCGATGTCGGCGAGCATGCGCGCGCCGCTGCCGTCGGCGTTCATGACGTACAGTTCGGTGTCGTTCCACGTGTCATCGGACATGTCGCGGCCTGTATACGCGATCAGGCGACCGTCCGGCGATGCCACGGGGCTGCCGTCCGGACCCGACCGCGTGGTGAGCTGGCGGATCTGACCGGTCTGCACGTCGACGGCGTAGATCTCCGATTCGCGCCATGCGTACTCGTGGTCTTCGATGCGGGGCGGTCCGCTGTACAGGATGGTGCGGCCATCGGGCGTCCACTCGGGCGAGCCGGCATCCCACTGGCCGCTCGTCAGCTGGCGCGGCGTGCCCCCGTCGGCCGGGACGACGAAGATGTGATAGGTGCCGATCGGTGTGAACCCGACGCGGTCCTGGCGGTAGTCGACGCGCTCGACGACGCGCGGCGCCTGCGTCCAGCGGGCATCCTTCGGCCGGAACTTGCCGACCTGGCCTTCGACCTTCCAGCCGCCCTCCTCCGGGACGAGCATGCGGAAGGCGATCCACGTGCCGTCCGGCGACCAAGCGATGCCGCTGGGCGATTCGGTCACGCGCGTGATCTGGGTGACGGCGCCTTCGGCGTCCATCCAGCGGACGAAGACCTGCGAGCCACGCGGCTCGGCCCGTCCGAGGTAGGCGATCCGAGTGCCGTCGGGTGACCAACGCGGCGAAGACCCGTCGAGCAGCGCGCGCGGCCGCGTGCCGTCCGCGTTCATGATGTGCAGCGACGACTCGCGCCGGTCGTTCAGCCTGTCGACCCAGCCGCGCGCGTAGACGATCTGCCGTCCGTCCGGCGAGAGCTGCGGGTCCGAGACCGTTTCCCAGTTGAGATAGTCCTCGAGCGTGAGCCGGTCGGCGCTCTGGGCGGACGCGTCCGCCGCGATGAGGAACGTCGCCGCCAGAACGCAGAACAACGCACGGATGCGCATGAAGGCCTCCTGCAAGAAAACGAGACGAGCGCGGTGGGGTATCGCCGGCCCAATATGAGACACGGGGGACGGGGCCGGCAACGGAAGTCGCCCGCCGATTGACCCGTGACGTTTCCCGGTGCGCACCCTCCCTGTCCCCTATCCCCTATCCCCTTGCCCTCTCCCTCTCCCTGTCGTTCAAGGGTCGATATCCGCCGAAAACGCTCCCACGAACACGAGAAAGCGGGAAATGTCCAGGATATTTCCGGCCGTGTACGCGATCGTGCGGTCGGCGGGCCGCTCGACGATGGGCAGGTAAGCCAGGATCTCGGCCGGCCGGTAGTTCTTGAAGGTGAGGTCGAGGCGGACCGGCGCAGTGACGCGGTGGGGCCGGATCCCGGTGCGGCCCGCGACGCCGGCCCGAACGGCCTCGCGGATTCGGGCACGCGCGGCCTGAGGCGTCAGGGTCGCCGCCGCGTGGAATCCGATGGCGCGCTTGACGACGGCGCCCTGGACGCCGGGGATCAGGGCCTGCACCTCGGCGACGGCCGCGTCATCGCCGGACACAGCGACGACGGGCACGCCGTAGTGGCCGGCGATGGCGGCGTTCATGCCGGACTCGGCGATGGGCGTGCCGTTCAGGCGCACGGCGGCGTAGCGGGCGCTCGACATGGTGTGCGCGCGGACGCCCTGCTGATTGGTCGCGGCCGAGTGGTAGCCGATGAAGACGACCGCCGCGAACGTCGAGTCGATGCCTTCCATCATGGACAGCGGACGCGGCGACCCGCGCACGAGGGTGACGTCGGCCGGCAGCCGCTCGATGAGCAGGTTCTGCATGTTGCCGTGTGAGTCGGCGATGACGATGTCGGTCGCACCCGCCTCGCGCGCGCCCTCGATCGCCGCGAGCACCTCTTCCGTCATGAATTCGCGAAACCGGCCGTACTCGAAGCCGCTCGGGCCGAGCTGTTCGGGCGTGACGACGCCGGCGATGCCTTCCATGTCGGCGGAGATGAAGACCTTCACGCGAGCCTGCGCGTGTGCGACCAGCGGGCCGGCGAGCAGGGCCGCGAGTGCGGCCGCGATGGTGCGTTGCATGAGGCGGCTCCGTGGAATTCGGGGAACGGGTGTTCGGGCTCGATGCTACCGTGGGCGGCCGGCGCCGCGCCACGGGTCGGCTCGCGACGCGGTGAGAGCCGGTCCGCGCAGGTGAGCCCAGGACGTCGAGGCACCGCCGGCTTGCCCGGCCCGCCGGGGCCGTCCAGTTTTCAGGAATCCCCGTGGAGTACCCGACTTCGAGGCATCCCATGCAGAACGACTTGCTCGCGTTGAAGGTGGAGAAGCGGCCCCGCAAGCTGCGGTTCGACGGCCGGGTCCTGTTCCTGGTCGACGATGCCGAACTGATGCGGCGTCAGCTCGCGGGCGAGGACCTGGATTTGACCGACGACGTGCGCGAGAAACTGCGCGACCAGATCTCGACGGACGAGATCACGCCGGCCTACATCTGCTACTACTTCGACGAGACGCTCGGTGAGTTTCCGTATCTCGGTTTGCGCGCGAGCGGCGAGTTCCCCGTCCAGCGCGGCACGGTGAAGCGGGGCGGCTTCGTCTGTTCGGTCAGTGGCAAGCGGCGGGGCAAGGGCAGCTCGCGCGAGCAGTCGCCGTACGCGGAGCTGATGGCGGGCATCCGCGTGGTGATCGCGGAGAACATCGAGCGCATCTACAACGAGAACTGCCAGAACCTGGGCGTGTTGACGTCCACGGACTTCGGACTGATCGATCGGATCCGGTCGGGCGAGGAGATCGACCTGTCCACGTTCACGGATGGCGTGGACCCGATCACCCAGGAGATCATCGAGTTCGGCGGTCTGTTCGAGTACAACGTCGCTCGCCTGCAAGGGAAAGCCAGCATTCCCCCGATCCCCTCGATGAAGCGCGCTTCACCCGGCCTCGACGCGGCCTCTGTCGCCGAGCTGCGCGGCGCGGGCGAGAACGGTTCGGAGGGTGCGAGCTGGACACCGGAGATGCAGGCGGAGCAGGTCGTCGCGACGACGCAGCCGGCGGCACACCCGCCGGCGGCGGCGGCCGACAAGACGGACTGCCGCCAGACCCACGGCCGCCGGTGCATGACCATCGCCGAGAAGATCTTCGCGTCACGGTGGGTCGTGGATGCCGCGAAGGGCTGGTCCGGCGTGCCGTGGGTGAGGCCCGGCGACAGCGGCTTCGTGCGCACGGACCTGCGCTTCTCGCACGAGTACGTGTCTCCCATGGCCGCCATCTTCTTCGAGGAGAAGCTCGGCCCGGATGCGAAGGTCACCGATCCCGCCTCCATCCTGATGTTCCGCGACCACCTCACGTACCTGCACGAAGTGATGCCCAAAGAGCGCGTGCAGCTCGGCCTGCTCGACGTGGCGAAACAGCTCGAAGTGAAACAACGCCTGTTCGCGGAAAAGCAGGGCATTAAGCTGTACGGCGAGCGGATGGGCGTTCGCCTCGGTTCCGAGGCGATCTGTCACAGCAAGGTGCTCGAGTCCTACGCGGAGCCCGGCATGGTCATCGTGGGCACGGACTCGCACACGCCGCACTCGGGCGCGGTCGGATGCATCGCATTCGGCGTCGGCACGACCGCGATCTTCAACTCCTGGATCACCAGGGATGTCCGCGTCTCGGTGCCGCCTTCGTTCAAGGTCATCGTGCGGGGCGTGAAGCCGGCCAACGTGACGGCCAAGGATTTCATGCTGGAGATCCTGCGCCATCCGTACGTCCGCGATGGCCACGCGATCGGCCAGATCATCGAGTACGCGGGCGAGGCGGTGCAGTCGCTCTCCGTCGATGAGCGCGCGACCATGACCAACATGGCTGCGGAGGTCGGTGCGTTCACCGGGATCATCGCGCCGGACGCACGGACCGTCGACTACCTCGTCACCGAGCGCGGCATGGAGCGCGCCCGCGCGGAGAAGCTGTGTGCCGGCCTCTTCTCCGATGCCGACGCGGAGTACGTGAAGACGATCGAGATCGATGCCGCGGCGGTGCGGCCGATGGTGGCGCTGCCGGGCGACCCGGGCAACGGCCTCTACATCGACGAGTTGGGCGACACGGTCCGCATCGACATCGCGTACGCCGGCTCGTGCACGGCGGGCAAGAAGGACGACATGGACATGTACGCGGCCGTGCTGAGCGCGGCGCGCGCACAGGGGCTGCAGGTGCACCCGTCCGTCAAGATGTACATCCAGTGCGGCTCGCAGGAGGTCCGCCAGTACTGCGCCGAGCGCGGCTACCTCCGTCTGTTCGAGGAGATGGGCGCGGAGTT
>JBFJPA010000375.1:0-5044 GCA_041617355.1 Longimicrobiales bacterium | reverse complement strand
TCGTCGGGACCGAGCGCGTCGTCGACCTCGCATCCGAGCCCGGCGGCGTGGTCTACTTCCCGGCGCTCGGCACGAGTGTCATCGGCGGCAACAACCTGTACAACATGACGGTGGTGATCCGCGGCGCCGGCTCGACGGCAGCCCGGCTCGACGCGATCACACGGGTGGTGCGCTCCATCGATCCGGACGTTCCACTCGCGACCGTACGTTCGATGGAGCACGTGCTCGCCGATGCGACGGCGCGCGTCGCGTTCACGATGCTCGTTCTGTTCGCGGCCGCACTCGGAGCCCTGACCCTCGGCGCCGTCGGTATCTACGGCGTCGTCTCCTACATCACGAGCCGGCGCACCGCGGAGATCGGTGTGCGCATGGCATTGGGTGCCAGCACGCGTGACGTCAGCCGCATGGTGGTCGGACACGGCGCGTTGCTGGCCGGCACCGGCACCGTTCTGGGCGTGGCGGGCTCACTCGCGCTCGGTCGGATCCTCGAATCCCTGCTCTTCGGGATCGGTCCGGCGGACCCGCTCACCATCGGCGGCGTGTGCGTCCTGCTGCTGTTCGTGACGCTGGTCGCATCCTGGCTGCCCGCACGGCGCGCGGCGCGCGTCGATCCGCTGCAGGCACTGCGGTCACAGTGACGGCGCATCGCGGCGATTCCTCCGCCGGCTAACGCGACTGCCGTGCCCAGTCGATCATGTCGGCAACCCAGCCGTCCGCGGGCCGCTCCGCAAGCCATGGCGCTTGCGGCGCCGGCTTCACCAGCAGCGCGTGGTCGGCTCCCCGTAGGAGTCGAACGGTGATGGCCGGGTTGCCGGCGCTCTCCAGCGCACGCCGCACGCGGCCGGCCGTCTCCTGTGCCGGCGTCAGGCGGTCTTCCTCGCCCAGGATCAGCAGTACGGGAGCGTTTACGCGTGCGAGCACGGGCACCGGGTCGTAGTCGAGGTCGCTGCGCAAACCGGCCCAGACGGGAGCCTCACGCGGCAGGATCTGCGGAAACCGGTCCAGGTGCGGATACCAGGGTTGGGTGCGCGCCTCTTCCCTCGCCCGCGCGAAAAGACTCCAGTCGGCGTCGTTCCCACTCCGCACGTATTCGTCGGCGAGCCGCAGGTAGTCGAGCGCGGCGTCGATGGTGGTCTCATCGAAGCCCAGGTCACGCAGCTTGATCTCGTCGTCGTACAGCTCCTGCTCGGCCGGAGTCACGCCTCCGCCGGAAACGAGGATGAGGAAGCCGACCAGGCCCGGCGCGCGCGTGGCGGCAAGCGGCGCGATCCAGGCACCCTGGCTGAGGCCCCAGACGCCGATTCGGCTCGCGTCGATGTCACGCTGCCCGGCGAGGTAGCGGGCTGCAGCGATGGCATCGTCGGCGAGATCGGCAAACGATCCCGATGTCTGTGGCCAGCGCTCGCCGCCGGACTCACCCGTGCCACGCTTGTCGTAGATCAGCGTCGCGAATCCGGCGCGCGCGAACGTGTCGGCGAACCAGCGCAGGTAGCTGTCCCTCGTCTGCGGCCCCGACCCGTGCACGAGCACGACGCCCGGATGCGGGCCTCTTGTTCCTGGCTGGAAGAGCGTGCCGGTCAGCTCGAGGTCGCCGTTACGGAATCGCGCGTCGCGGACGACGTACGGCACGCTTGCGAGTGGGCGACGCCACAGCGTGAAGTCGCCGCGGATCGTGTCCGCCCCCAGCGGACTCACGAAGCGTCCGCGGATCTGGCCGCGGTCGAGAACGCCATCGAAAGCCGCGGGAGGAAGCAACTCCGGGAAGGTGAACCGTACCACGCCGGAATCGACCAGGACCTCGCCCAGTGGGTAGCCAAGTGCGTACTGGCTCCTGACGTCCACGGTGCCGCGCCACCCCGCAGGCCCGCGTGCAAGGGTGACGGTCAACGGGAGGCTGGCCGACGCCGCGCGCATTTCCCCTTCCCAGGTCCCGGACGCGTCCGCCGGCTGCCGCTCGTTCGTGGCGCGCGGGGCACACGCCGCCGGCGCGATCACCAACGCGATGACGAAAAGCCGCACGCCCGGGCTGTGGCGCCTCAACGGTCGCTCCGTCTCCTCGGACACGGCTACCCCTTTGCGCGAACCGGTAATGGGTTTGCGGCTACCCTTGTGCAGTTGCCGTTCATCGTCGAAGATCACGACGATTCAGACGCAAGCATCATCCGCGAGGCGAGGAGGCGGCGATGACGGACCCCGATCTCGTATTCGACATGGACCCCCAGAACGTGCAGCGTGTCGAGCGCTGGATTTCGGACTGCTGGCCGAACGCGAGCATCGCGAAACAGGGCGACGGCTCGCGGCTCACCTGGTCTCTGCAGGGCGCGCCCGTGGACCGCGTCGTCGCGACCGAGTCGTTCCTTTGCCTCGATGGCGGCGAAGTCGATCGGCACCTCACCGGCGCGCGCCGCATTTGTGACGAACGGCCGGCCGACAGCGGCTCGTATCAGCTGCTCTTCGCGACGGATGGCGTGCGGGCGGTAGAGCGCTAGGCCATCATTGCCGGGCCCGCTTTTGGACGTAGCGAGTCGCGACCCCGTCACGGCCGCGGCAGTGACCTCCGTCCGAACTCCGATCGGAAGAGCGCCCAGGTGTTGGGATCGAGCCGGACGTCCGCGGGCTCGGCCGCTACCGGGATCATGAAACGGTGGGCACCGCGGCCCTCGATTTCGACGGTCTCGATCGCCGCGGGCACCGCGGATCCCTCCATGTAAACGCCGATCTCGAGCGGCAGCACGAACGAGCCGACGGTCTGGACCTGGCTCAACTCGACCCGGATGGCACCCGCCGCGGCATCGTAGTCCCACGATCCCCGCAACTCCGGATTGCCTCCCTGCCGGAGCCACTGATCGAAGAAGGCGGCGTGACTCGTCCCCGACGCCTCCTCCATTGCCCGCATGAAGTCGTGCGTGGACGCCGTGTCGTTCACGTGGCGAGCGTAGTAGGTGCGGATCCCATTCCAGAAGGCCTCGTCACCCATGCGCTTGCGCAGCATGTGGAGGACCCACGCGCCCTTCTGGTACGTGGCGACACTGGTGACGCGGGACATGTCATCGAGATCTTCATGGACGATGCGGTACTCGGGGTTCTGCTCGTACCACGTCCAGACCCTCGTCGCGGCCTGCTTCAGGCCATCGACGAAGTCATCGCGGCCGTAGGCGTGTTCACGGAAGAGCAGCGTGAAGTAGGTCGCAAAGCCCTCGCTGAGCCAGACATCATCCCAGCTCGATTCGGTGACCGCGTTGCCGAACCACTGATGTGCGATCTCGTGGACGATGACGTTGCGCCAGCGCACGCTCCGCGTACCCGTTACGGAGCTCTCGTGGTACATGATCGCGGTCGCGGCCTCCATGCCACCGCCGGTCGCCGGTGACGTCACGTTGGCGAGTTTCTCGTATGCGAAGGGGCCCACGTACTCGTCGTAGAACTCGAGCGCCTGCTTCGTTGGCACGGCGAAGTCGTGGAATCCGGCATCACGATCGCGCGCATACACCCACGTCTGGATCGGCTTGCCGTCGAATTCTCCGACGTACTGGACGGCGAAGCGCGCCACGCCCAATACGAAGAGCCACGGAGAGATCGGCACCGATTGCCGCCAGTGCGTCAGCCGGCTGCCGTTCGGCAGGTCGGTTTCTTCCACCAGCAGCCCGTTGGACACGACCTGGTAGTGGGCTGGCGCCGTCACGACGAATTCGCTGGTGGCCTTTTCCGCGACGTGATCGACCGTAGGCAACCAGTTGCGAGCCCGGTCCGGCCAATTGTCGCTGAAGAAGCTCCGCTCGCCGTATTTGGTCGGTCCGATGCGCAGGCCGGCGGCGGGAACGCCGTCGTACTCGACGGTGATGGTGACGCGCGCGCCGACCGCGCCGCCAGGTGGAAGCCGCACGGTCAGCAGATCGGCCTCGTGGCTGTACGCGAGGGGCGCGCCGGCCGCCGTCACGGAGCGGACCTGCATGCCCCGCCCCTCGGCGTTCAAACTCGTGAGATCGAGCCGTAGCTCAGCGACATCGCTCCGTGTGAGCCGTACGGTCACAGTCGCGCGCCCGTGGATCGTGTCCGAATCGTCGCTCAGCACGAGCTCGAAGCGATACGCCTCGACGTCGATCCCGACGCGGCGGGGATAGGGATCGTCGGCAGGCACCGCGCCGAGGAGCAGCAGTGCGAACGGCGCCACGAGCACATGGCGATGCACGCCCGCGAGAGCTCCCCGACACGTAGCCAGGAACACGAACACGCCGCGGCCCACGCGTGCCATCAGCTGCGCGGGTCCAGGATCTTGCCGATCCGATGAATCGCGGCCTGCAGGTGCACTCGCGTCGCGCTGTCGGTCGCGCGCTCCGCGGCGCGACGAATCTGCTCGCGCAGTGTGACCAGCTCGCCGCGCAGATGTGACTTCACGTCGTCGGACGGACCCGCGCTCGCGGGCGGCCCGAACGGCGAGGCCTGCTGTGCGGCCGGCGGTGGCGGCGGGTTCAACTTTCGGTCGAGCAGGGCGAGGTGCCGGTTCTGGAGGCCCCGCCGGAACACGTCAATGACCGGGCGTGATGAGCTCAACTCCGCCCAAATGCCGCCGCGCACATCGGCGAGCATCGTCGTGAGCGTGTAAACGTCGGTGCGGCGCGTGGCGGTCCCCTCCCACTCGAGCAGCCGGTGCATGCGGTCATCGTTGAGCAACGTGTTCAACGTGCGGAACTGCGCGTTGTTGATACGGTCCACCATGCCGCCCGCTTCGATGCGCGCTGCGATCTCCGGACGAATCAGGTAGTCCGGCGTGGGAAACACGTTCTCGTTGAGGAATCGCACGGCGGCCGCTTGTTCGCCGCGTGGAACCGGCGTATACACGGGTCCCGGCTGGCTGCCGGTCTTGTACTGCACGCGTCCGCCACCGACCAGGGTCGCGACGTGGTTCGCCTCGGTCGCCCACTGCGACACCGTGCGGTTGTACAATTCTTCGAGATCGGTGTTGTCCTTCATGGGCTGGGTCGCCGCCTGCTGCAGGAAACCCATCACCCGCTTGATGTTGCGGAAGCCGAGCTCCGTGGACTTC
>JBFJPA010000374.1:0-5051 GCA_041617355.1 Longimicrobiales bacterium | reverse complement strand
GATCCTCGACAACGTGATCCTGCTGCACATCCCCTCACTCAATCCCGACGGGACGCAGTGGGTCACGGAGTGGTACATGAACACGGTCGGGACGCCTTCCGAAGGGACGTCCCCGCCCTGGCTCTATCAGTTCTATGTCGGCCATGACAACAATCGGGACTGGTACGCCTTCACCCAGGTCGAGACGGAGTTGACCATCACGAAGGCGCACAACGCGTGGCACCCGCAGATCGTGCACGACGTGCACCAGATGGGCGGGAACGGCGCGCGCATCTTCACGCCGCCGTATATCGATCCCGCGGAGCCCAACATCGATCCCGCGCTGATCGCAGCCGTCAATCAGCTGGGCATGTACATGGCCGCGGAGCTGATCGGCAGTGGCAAGAGGGGTGTCGTCTCAAACGGGATCTACGACATGTACACGCCGGCGCGCGCGTACCAGCATTATCACGCGGGCGCGCGGATCCTGACGGAAACGGCCAGCGCGAATCTGGCGACACCGGTAACCGTTCCGGCCTCCGCGCTCGGACCCGGACGTGGGTACGACGCGAGCAAGCCGAGTTGGAACTTCCCGGCGCCATGGCCGGGCGGCGCGTGGACCTTGGGCAATATCGTCGATTACCAGGAATCTGCGGCCCTCGCGCTGCTCACCAACGCCGCGCGTCAGCGTCGCTTCTGGCTCGAGAACTTCTACCAGATCGGCAAACGCGCCGTGGACCGCTGGCCGTCGTGGCCGAGGGCGTGGGTGATTCCGTCGGGGCAGGCGAATCGGACCGGTGTCGACGCCGTGCTGCGAATCCTGCGGCTGGCCGATGTCGAGGTACACACGGCTTCGGCGGCGTTCACGGCCGCGGGCCGGACCTTTCCGGCGGGCAGCTTCGTGGTTCCCATGACGCAGCCGTACGCATCGTTCGCACAGACGATGCTCGAGCGCCAGCGGTATCCCGATCTCTTCGACTATCCCGGCGGCCCGCCCTCGCGGCCCTACGACGTGACCGCACACACGCTTCCACTGTTGATGGACTTCGAGGCCGTGCCCGTCACGGATGCCATCAACGTCGCGCTGTCGCCGCAGCCAATTCCCACGCCGAGCGTGCGTTACGAGGCGCCAGGCCTGACGGGTCGCGGCGCGCCGCGCATGGCGATCTACAAGGGTTGGGCGGAAGACATGCCTGCAGGTTGGACGCGCTGGGTTTTCGACCAGCACCGGCTGCGCTACGACACGTTGCACGATGCCCGTATGCGCGCCGGCAACCTGCGCCGCGATTACGACGTCATCGTATTCCAGGACCAGTCGGCTCGCAGCATCCGCAACGGCCTCGGCGACCGCTATCCCGAGCAGTACCGCGGCGGCATCGGCGATGCGGGTCTGGCCGCGCTGCGCACCTTCGTCGAGCAAGGCGGCCGGATCGTCGCGATTGAAGAAGCGACGGAATTCGCCATCGAGCTCTTCGGGCTCCAGATCGGGAACGCCGTGCAGGGCCTGCGTCCGCAGGACTTTTACATCCCGGGCTCGATCCTGAGGTTGAACGTGAACGCGGCGCACGCGATCGGTCGCGACGTGCGGGGTCCGGCCAGTACGGCAATGAGCGTGGCATGCCCGTCGTGTGTCCAGACGATCGCGTGGTACTGGCCGTCCAGCCGCGCATTCGATGTGCGCGATCCGAATATGACCGTCATCGCGCGCTACGGCGATGGCGACCCCCGTTTGTCCGGCTGGGTCCTCGGCGCCGAGCACATTGCCGGCAAGCCGGCTCTCGTCGAAGCCCGAGTCGGCCGCGGCTCCGTCGTGTTGTTCGGGTTCCAGCCGAATTACCGCGGCCAGACGATCGCGACGTTCCCGCTGCTGTTCGGGTCGATGAAGACGCAGTAGGGACGATGGAGTGGGGAGCAGCAAAGCGAGTGGAGCTGACGCGGGGAGACGGACGAACCGACGACGGCAGGGAGCGACCCAACGTGCAGTGCCCGGGACGCTCCCTCGCCCCCGCCTTCGCCGTCCCCCCTCGACCCTGAGGAATGAGAATGGACTTCGAGAAGCTGGGCGCGTTCTATCTGGGCAAGGCGTACGACCTCGAGGAAAACAAGCGTCGGGATGAGCTCGTCCTGTACGACTCGAAGGACCTGACGACGCACGCGGTCATCGTCGGCATGACGGGCAGCGGAAAGACCGGGCTGGGTGTCGGTCTGATCGAGGAAGCTGCCATCGACAAGATCCCGGTCATCGCGATCGACCCGAAAGGCGATCTCGCGAATCTGATGCTCACGTTCCCGGACCTGCGGCCCGAGGATTTCCGGCCCTGGATCGGAGTCGAAGAGGCCGCGACGTCGGGCAAGAGCGCAGATGCGCTGGCCGAATCGAAAGCGGAGCTGTGGCGAAAGGGCCTCGCCGCGTGGGGCCAGGATGGCGAACGGATTCGCCGGCTGCGCGAGACCGCCGATTTCGCGGTGTACACGCCCGGCAGCACGGCCGGCCTGCCGATCTCCGTCCTGCGCGGCTTCGATGCGCCTCCCGCCGCTGTGCGTGGCGATGCCGAGCTCTACGCGGAGCGCGTGTCGGCCACGGCCACGAGCCTGCTCGCGCTGCTGCAGGTCGATGCGGATCCGCTCACGAGCCGGGAGCACATCCTGCTGTCCAACCTGCTGACGCACGCGTGGGACGCGGGCCGCAACCTGGACCTCGCGGCACTGATCGCGGGCGTTCAACAGCCGCCATTCGAGAAGGTCGGCGTCCTGTCTGTCGATGCCGTCTTCCCGCCCAAGGATCGGCTCGGCTTCGCCATGCGCATCAACAACCTGCTCGCTTCGCCCGCCTTCCAGGCGTGGACCGTGGGCGAGCCGCTGGCCGCGGACCGACTGCTGTACACGGAAACCGGAAAGCCGCGCGTGTCCGTGCTGTCGATCGCACACCTGACGGACGCCGAGCGCATGTTTTTCGTGTCGATGCTGCTCGCAGACCTGATCGGCTGGATGCGTTCACAGCCGGGGACGGGCAGCCTGCGCGCGATTCTCTACATCGATGAGTTGTTCGGCTACATGCCGCCCGTCGCGAATCCGGCAAGCAAGCAGCTGCTGCTCACCTTGCTGAAACAGGCGCGCGCGTTCGGTGTCGGCCTCGTCCTGGCGACACAGAACCCGGTGGATCTCGACTACAAGGGACTGTCGAACGCCGGCACGTGGTTCGTGGGGCGGTTGCAAACGGAGCGCGACAAGCTGCGCCTGGTCGAGGGTCTGCTCGGCGCGGCGGGCGGCTCACTCGACAAAGCGACGATCGAGCGCACGTTGTCAAGCCTCGGCAAGCGCGTGTTCCTGCTTCACAACGTGCACGAGTCCGCTCCCGTCGTCTTCGAGACACGTTGGGTCCTATCCTACCTGGCCGGTCCGATGACGCGCGAACAGATCCGCACGCTCATGGCAGGACGCAGCACGCCGGCAGCCACGGCGCCGGCCGCGGCCTCGCCCGTCTCGCCGACCGGCGCGAAGCTGCTCGCGCATGCGCCCGCCGCACCGGCCGGCGTGCCGCAGTACTTCCTGCCGGTGCGCAAGGCGATCGATCCCGCGGCAGTCGTGTACCTGCCGCGCGCACTCGGCCTGGGTGACGTCACGTACGACAACGCGCGGCACGACATCCACGAACAGCATCGGTTCCTGCGTATCGCGCCGATTACCGACGACGCCGTGCCGCTCGACTGGGAGCACGGCGAGCCCGCCGGCCTCGATGCCGATGAGCTGGAGCAGGAGCCGCTACCCGGCGCACGCTTCCAGGATCTGCCCAGCGCAGCGTCAGACGCCAAGAATTACGGCGCGTGGAGCAAGCTGCTGCAATCCTACCTGCGGGCGGATCGGCCGCTCACGCTGCTGCGCAGCACGAGCCTGAAGCTGGTGTCGAAGCCGGACGAAACGGAGCGCGACTTCCGGATTCGCCTGCAGGGCGCGGCGCGGGAGAAGCGAGACGCCGAGGTCGAGAAGCTGCGGCAGAAATATGGATCGAAGGTCGCGACACTCGACGACCGGATCCGGCGCGCGGAGCAGGCCGTCGAACGTGAGCAGGAACAGGCGAAACAGCGCGGGCTGGACACGGCCGTATCGGTCGGCAGCGCGTTGCTGGGCGCCTTCCTCGGCCGGAAGCGGATGTCGCGCACGTCCGCGACTCGGATCGGCAGTGCGGTCCGGTCCGTCGGACGCGCCACGCGCGAGGCGGGCGATATCGGCCGGGCCAAGGAGAACGTCGACGCGCTCTTGCGGAGCCGCGCCGACCTCGAGGCCGAGTTGGAACGGGAGATCCAGACGATCGACAGCGCGTACGACGCACAGGCGGAATCCCTCGAGGAGCTGAGCATCCGCCCGAAGTCGACCGGCATTCAACTGCACGCGGTCGGACTCGCCTGGGCGCCTCACGGGCGCGACGATATCGGAATCCTCGAACCGCTCTGGAAATAGAACCGGAGGCGCGGACCGTACCTCCCGTGCGGCCCGTTCGCCTCCGGCCACTCGCGAGGGGTCATGAACCCCCCCACGAGCCTATGCCTGCTTCCGACTACGGTTCCGACTTCCCTTTCGGCTCGGTGACCGCGGACTTCAGTGACGACCACGTCGATTCCATGCTTTCCTTCACGGACTCCCAGGCTTCGTCCGTGGCCTCGGCCAGCTCGGACAGCTTCGAGCGTCCCTTCTCGACCTGGCTCTCGAGCGCTTTGACACGCGCCTTCATGTCGAGCTGAGCTTCGGCGCTGGCGCCCGACGCCTTCGCCTTCAGCTTGTCGATCTCGGCTTTCCACTCGTCGAGCTGGGCTTGCTTCTTTTGTCGGTACAGCTCCCGTTCGTTCATGGCACTTCCTTTCATCAAGAATCAGGACCGCGGCCTTGCGTCAGCGTCCGAACATCACGCGCAGACGGCCCGGCGTCGGACTCAGCAACTGCTCGTTGTTCCACTCGGGCACGAGCACACGCAGTCGTTCCCGCGAGACGCCGCCCGGCGACTCGCCGTCGAAAAACAGCTGAGCCGGGAATCCGCCGAAGGTGAGCACGAGCCGGCGAGGCAGCAGCAGATCCTC
>JBFJPA010000373.1:0-5052 GCA_041617355.1 Longimicrobiales bacterium | reverse complement strand
GGCGGTCGCGGAGCCCGGGCCAAATGTCGAGAGGGAGCCTCGTCGCGAGGCTCCCTCTTCGTGCATCCAGGTCGTCGCGTCGTTACCGCGTCGTCCAGCGGATCGCGTACTCGAGCTCCATCTTGCAGTCGCCAGAGCCGAGGTTCAGCTCGTAGTAGTGCAGGCCGTCGCGGGTGTAGCGACGCGTCTGCGTTGCGCTTTTTCCGTTCATGTCCTTGTCCTTCACGACCACGTCCCACTCGATTCCGTAGAGCGTTACGGTGACGGTTTCGTCGGCGGCGAGGCCGCGGACCGCCACCGAGCGGTCGCCGAGATCGATGCTCGAGCCGGGTCCCCTCAAGTACACCTGACCGAGCGCGTCGCCGTAGTTCTTCGATTCCATCGTGTAGACGTTCCGGTTCCCGTACGCGCGCCGCTCCCCGACACGAATGCGGTACGCGAAGTGGCCCTTTCGCGGGTTTTTGAAGACGTCCCGGCCGTCGCAGCCGCCTTCGATGTCGATGCGGCGGAGAATGACCTGCGCGTCGTGCCGGAGCTCGGGCTCCGGTGTGGGCGCCGGCGGAGGCTCGACCTCTGGCGCGAAGGGCTCCTGGCAGGCCGTGGCCGTGGCGGCGCCGAAGAGAACGAAGAGCATCGTGTAGAGCCTCTGCTTCCGCAGCATTCGTTGTGCCTCCAAGAGTCATCCGGGTTTTGTTTTGATTGCCTTCACCCGGTAGAGCGACAAAGGGAGCGCTTCACCCTCATCGGCCTGATCGAGACCGGGGCGACGGAGCCACGGACCGAATAAGAAAACGGCCAGGGCCGGGGTCTTTCACCCCGGCCCTGGCGTCTGGAACGAGCGGCGTAGATTCGCTAGAACGACGTGATCAGCAACAATCCGAGCGCGCTGCCGCCGGCGACGGCGAAGATCTTCTGCAACAGCGTCCACTTGCCCGGGATTCGCTCGCCGGAGCGCGTGTACACGGCGATCGCGCCGCACCCGCTCACGCCGCGCAGCTCCGCCGGTACTTCACTCACGGAGCGATAGATCTCGATGCCCTCGACCGATTCCGGCGTCACCATGTTGATGGCGAAGCCCGTCGCCCGCACGCCATCCAGATACACGGAGGGCGCGCAGCCTCGCATCACGACGCGCGCATCCGCTCCCGATCCGACCACGCGCATGCCTGCGATGGTGTAGAAGTAGTCCGTGACATAGGGACGCGGCTGCGCCGCGATTTGATCTCGGGTAATGACCTTCCCGATGCCCGTCCGCTGAATCCAATCGGCTCGCCGCCTGTGGCTGCCGAGCGTGCCGCTGAAGCCGCCTCTGCGGGAGGTCACGGTGAGCGGATCCAGCTCGATCGGGTCCGCCCCGAGCAGGATCTCGACCGAAACCTCCTCGCCCTCTCGCAGCGCCAGCTCCGCCGTCTCCACATCATCGAATCCAATGCGTTGCGCACGCAGCCGATAGGTTCCCGGGCTGGGCGGCGTGATCACGAATCGCGCGCGCTCGTCCGTCACCGCCGCCGCCGCGGAATCGCCGGACGCGCTCAGCAACGTGACGAGAGTGGCCGGCACGTAGGCCCGGTTCGCCGCGTCCAGTGTGACGCCGCGAATGACCTGGGCAGCCAGGGGCTGGCTTGCCAGCATCGCAAGTAGTGCGAGGTGGGAGCTGCGCATGGGACGTCCTTCCGCCGCGAAGTCCGGCAGGGGTTTCGATTGCGGCGCGGCACCTGGAGTGCCGCTTTATCCCTTCGTCCGGTCGGCATCGTGGTGCCGGCCGGGTCACTCGCTGTGCAGGAAGCTGTGTATGTAATAAGCCCGGACGGCGGTCTGCGTTCCGGGTGAGGGGCAGAAACGTTTGCGGAACCGCGTCCGGCCTCCAACCGGACGGGACGGGACTCCTTAGGGAACGCGCGAGCCCGAGCCGATCCACACAGCGCTCAGGCGAGCGAGCTCAGCCTGGGGCTGGGCACGGCGAGGCCGCTCACCACGTTCGACAGCAGGCGAAGCCCGATCATGGACAGGACCGGGTAGAGGCCATCGGCCAGGCTCCAGCCGAGGATGTATGCGGTATTCCCGGGGATCCCGAAGAAGTGCTCCAGCTCCCAGGTCCCGAGCAGGGCGTGCTCGGCGTGTTTGACGAGGAAACTGAAGATCGCGAACAACGCGAACTGCTCGGTGAGCGGGCGCCGGTGCGCGCCGGCGTAGAGGAAGCCCAGGCAGCCGCCGATCCAGACGAAGGTGTGCATGAAGTTGTTGAGCCAGGGCAGGAAGCTCATTACGCCGGCGCGGTAGAGCAGAAAGTTGGCAATGAAGGTGCCAACGCCCCAGCCGAAGAAGAGGGCGACGTAGCTGCGACGGAATCCAGGATCGAGGCGGCGCCGGCCGTAGCGCATGAGGAGGAACATGGCGCCATAGAAGGCGAGCAGGAGCAGGTAGTCGCCGATTCCATTGCCGGCGCCGAGGAGGCCGTCGCGCATCAGGCACCTCCGATCGAGGGAGTGGGGCGGGTCGCGGCGTCATGGGTCGTTACGCACGCCGGGGATGTTGTCCGCCGCGTAGTGTGCGAGCGCCATGACGGTGAGCTGCGGATTCACGCCGGTGCTGCCCGGGAAGACGCTCGCGTCGCAGACGAACAGATTCTCGGTGCCGTGGACGCGAAAGTCCACATTGACGACGCCGCGGTCGCCGTCGGCGCTGAGGGCGCAGCCGCCCATGGGGTGCCCGGTCCCGAGGGTGATGTCGCTGGCATCGCGAACGAGCGACGGCAGGGATCGCAGGGATTCCGGGTTGCGGAACTCGTGGTAATCGAAGGTGGCGGGCATGACGCTCGTGGCGCCGGCGGCGAGAAAGATCTCGCCAGCCATGGTTACGCCATCGAGGACACGCGACAGGTCCGTCTCCGATGGCGTGAAATCGATCTCGCGTCCGGTCAGGCCACGGTCGCGGACGCGGCCCGTGGCTTCGCTTCCGACGAGGACACCCGCGGCCGCGAGCCGATCGTAGCGCAGCATGTTGTTGAAGTGGTCTTCGAACCAGCCGGGCATGGCGAGTGCCTGCGCGACCGGCGGATTGTACCACGTCTCGAGCACGAAGCCGCGCCCGACCTCCGGTCGCAGGAAATGCGAGATCTGCAGGCCGTCGTAGGCGCGGACGGGGTGTTCGAATGCGGCCGTCACGGGCGAGCCCAGGTTGAACGAGGCGCGACGGCCGACCGCTCGCCCGCCCAGTGCGGAGCGCATCAGGAGCAGGGGTGAAGACACGGCGCCTGCCGCCAGGATCACGGTTTCTGCGCGAATCTCGAGGCTGCGGCCGTCGCTCAGCTTACACTGGACGGCCTCGATACGGCCGCCGCGGCGGCGCAAGCGGCGGGCGGTGCAGCCGGCCAGGATGCGAAGCCGTTCCGTGGCCAGGGTCTGGGCGGCGGGCAGAACCGAGTCAAGCATGGAGAGCTTGCGTCCGAAAGCGCAGCCGATGTTGCAGTAACCACAGCCGAGACAGCCGCCCAGGTTGGCCGAGACGACGCTGGACTGGAACGAACGGTCGAGTCCGAGCCGCTCGATCCCGGCCACGAACAGGGGTCCGCCCGGACTCAACGGCGCATTTGCCTGTGACACCACGCGGATGAGCTGCTCGACGGCCGTGAACGACGCGTCGAGACGATCCCGCTCGAGACCGGCGCCGTACCCGTTCCACTCGGCCAGAACGTCGTCCGGCAAGCGGAAGCACACGGCATTGTTCACGACGGTCGTGCCACCGACGCAGCTGCCCTGCAGCACCTGGAGCCGGAAGTCGCGACTCAGCTGCAGCGCGCCATCGGCATAGAGCCGGCTCAACATTTCCACCTCGTCCTCGACGAACTCGGACGGGTCGACGTGGTCGCCGCGCTCGATGATGAGAACCTCCCGCCCGCTGCGTCGCAGGATCTCGTGTGCGACGATGCTGCCGGCCGCCCCGCTGCCGATCACGAGAACGTCTGCCGTCAGCGCACGCCCCTGAACGTTGTCGGGCCGGATCGTGCGGAGGCCGGCCCGCGGAGGCGCCGGAATCGAGCGCATGCGATCGTCGCGGTCGGAGCGCCGCGAGAACGGCACGTAGCCGACGCTGTCCCAGGTGCGTTCGTCCGCGTAATAGCCGAGGTAACACAGCTGCTTGGCCATGCGGATCGCCGCCTGGAGCAGTGTGCGGATGAATCCGCTCACCCGCCGGCGCCGCACATCGCTCCGGAAATGTCGCTTCAGGAACGACAGCCGACGTTCCGCAGACATCGCGCTGAACGGCGGATTCAGCGTCAGCAGCGGCAGCCATTGCATGCCGGTGAGGACGAGCCGCGCGAGCCACTTCGAGCGTGCTCGGAACGATGACAGATAGCGATCGGTGTTGTGTGCGACCTCCTCCGCCGTGAGCACCTCCTTGTCGCCTGCGACAATGACGTCGGCGAGTGCGGCGAGGGCGCGAAATTGCAGCGGTGACAGCCAGCGCAGGGCGTAGCGCGCCCGTTCGGCGGCTCGAAACGAGAGGATGAGCACGGCCAGGATGACGCCGTCCAGGACCATCGCGAAGAGCAGCACATCGCGCACGGCACGCGCGCCAATGGGTGCGCCCGGATCGACGATTCGTGCCGTGTCGCCCCAGACGAGCGTCGTCAGCATGGCGAGCTCGGAGACGGCGTGCGCCCCGATCAGGACCACCACGGCCCAGCGGAATCGGCGGACATCGCCCGAGGCCAGCAGCGAGAGCGCCGCGAGCGTGGCCACCTTGACGACCGAGTTCGTGACGAACGGCAGCTCGGCCGAGAACGCTTGGAGACGTGCGCCGAATACGCCCAGCGCGGGCAGCAGGTAGGCCAGTGTGGCGAGGGCGAACAGGACTGCGAACAGGCGGAGCAGTCGAGCCAGCCGGGATTCCTGCGGCGTCAGGGGCAGCACGAGGACCGGTCCGGTCATGAAGACGTGGTGTCGGGTTCGCGGAGTGGGCACTCCTTTCATCCATGCGCCGGAACGGCGTCGGGCCGGACATCGCTGCCCGGCCCGACGCTCACGGTGCCGATCGGCCGCGATCAGATCC
>JBFJPA010000372.1:0-5074 GCA_041617355.1 Longimicrobiales bacterium | reverse complement strand
GGTGTCGACGCGGCCCTCGAGGTAGGCGAATACGCCGAACGTCGCCGCGGCGATCGCAGCGAGGCCACCCGCCAGTCCGTCCAGCCCGTCCGTCAGATTGACCGCGTTCGAGCTGCCCATCACCAGGAACATCACCCAGGGCACGAACAGCGGCGGCCATATCCAGAGGCGCAGGTCGGCAAAGAACGGCAGTTGCGTGACGTTCGGGTCGAGCCCACCGGTCGGCGGCGAGAACAGCAGGAACGCGCCGATGCCCAGTCCGAGAACGCCCTGCCCGACCAGCTTGTAGCGACCCACCAGACCTTCCGTCCGGCGACGCACGACCTTCAGGTAGTCGTCGAGAAAGCCCAACCCGCCGAGCGCAATCAACGTGACGACCGCGATGACCGTGTACGGATTCGTGACGTCGGCCCAGAGCAGCGCGGCGGTCACCGTCGCCGCGAGAATCACGACGCCGCCCATGGTCGGCGTGCCCGCCTTCTTCTGGTGCGTCTCCGGCCCTTCCGTGCGGATCACCTGGCCGACACGAAGACGCGTCAGCTGCCGGATGATCCCTGGCCCCATCAGGAACGCCAGAAGAATCGCCGTCGCCATCCCACCCACCACGCGGAACGTGATGTAGTTGAACAGATTGAACAGGATGTAATCCGATGTCAGCGGCGCGAGGAGATGATAAAGCACGCCTAATCTCCTCCCTTCGAGGCGCCCGTGGCGCCATCGTTTGCGGGGGTGTGCTTCGAAGGAGCGGCGTCCATGCTTGCTCCTGAGCCCGTGTCGCTCGCCCGCGGCCCGAAGGCCTCCCCGTGCGGGTGAAGCACCCCCCACTGTTCCTCGAAGCGCGGCAGCAGTCGCTCGAGCGCGACGCCGCGCGATCCTTTCAGCAAAACGGTCTCCCCGCCCCGCAACCGCCGGGCGAGGTGCGCGAACGCATCCAGCGGATCCCGCTCACGGATCAACCGATCGCCCGCACCCGCGTGACCGGCGAATGCGTCTACGAAATCGCCGGTCGCGACGATCAGGTCGATGCCGAGCCCGGCCACGTCGTGCGCCGTCTCCTCGTGCAGCCGCGCCGAGGTCGGGCCCAGCTCTCGCATTGTGCCGAGCACGGCGACTCGGCCGTCACCCCGCGGCATGTCGGCCAGCAACTGCGCCGCGGCGCGCACACTACCCGGATTCGCGTTGTAGCAGTCGACAATGACGGTCATGCGGCCGATCCGTCGGACCTCCGATCGCATGTTCGGCGGTGTAACGTCCGCGGCGGCCTCGATCATGGCGGCCGCATCGATGCCCCACGCCTCACCCAGCGCGAAGGCGAGTAGCGCGTTACGTACATTGTGCCGCCCGCGCAGACCGAGCGACACGCTCTGGCCTCGCCAGCGAAAACGCACGGTACCGTCCGAGCCGACGTCGATGTCCGAGCCGCGCAGATCGGCGTCGGCGCCCGGGCCGAGTCCGGCGACGCGAACGGACGGCGCCAACGCACGCGCCCGTGCCGCGACCGATTCCGGCTCGTCCGGTACGACCGCGATACCATCCGCGGGCAGCCACGGCAACGCGGCCGTCTCCTCGCGGAGCACGCCGTCCAGATCGACGAGCCCTTCCAGATGCTCCTCGGACACGTTCGTGACGACGACGGCATCCGGTTCCACGATGCCCCCGAGCTGGCCTACCTCGCCCGGCACGTTCGTGCCCAGCTCGATGACCGCCATCCCGACATCCGCCGGCAGCGCGAGCAGCGTCAACGGAACTCCGACGAGATTGTTCAGATTGCCCTTCGTCGCGTGCACCGGCGCATGCGTCGACAGCACGGCGCGCAGCAGTTCCTTCGTCGTCGTCTTGCCGTTCGAGCCTGTCACGGCGCAGATGCGCGCACGTGAGCGGCGCCGCGCGAACCGGCCCAGCGCACCGAGACCACGCAACGTGTCGGGCACGACGTAGTAGCGCAGGCGATGCGGCGCATCGTCGGGTACACGCGTGACAACGGCACCGATCGCGCCCGCCGACGCCGCGGCATGGAGATAGTCGTGTCCGTCGTGACGCTCGCCGGCGAGGGCCACGAAGAGCGAGCCGTCGGCCAGTGTGCGCGTATCCGTGGACACGGCCGTGTACGTCTGCTCGGCCGACGCCGTACCGACACCCAGTGCCGCTGCGACCGCGGCCTCCGTCCACACGCTCATGCGCCGCTCGCGTGCGAAAGCAACGACTGCACGACGACACGCTCATCGAACGGAATCGTCTGACGACCGAGAATCTGGTAAGTCTCGTGACCCTTGCCGGCCAGCAACACGAGGTCGCCTGCTTCGGCGATGGACAGCGCGCGCGCGATCGCTTCGCGACGGTCCGTCACGCGCACGGGCGTTCCGCTCATGCCCGCGACGATCTCATCGATGATCGCGTCGGGATCTTCCGTGCGCGGGTTGTCCGAGGTCACGATGGCGAGGTCGGCCGAGCGCTGTGCGACGGCGCCCATTTCCGGCCGCTTGCCGCGATCCCGGTCACCTCCAGCGCCGAACACGACGATGAGCCGGCCTTCGACGAGCGGCCGGAGTGCGCCGAGCGCACGCTCCAATGCGTCCGGCGTGTGTGCGTAATCGCGCAACACGGGACATGGCGTCTCGGCGATCCGCTCCAAGCGGCCGGGCACCTGCGGCACCGTGGCGAGACGGGTGGCGACCTCTTCGAGCGTGAACCCCTGCGCCAGAGCAGCTGCGGCAGCGGCCAGCGCATTCTGCACGTTGAAGGAGCCCAGCAGCGGAACGTGAACCGCGACGCTCTGGCCTCGCCACACGGCCGTGAAGCGCGCCCCGTCCGCACCCAGTTGGACGTCGTGCGCGAAGAGATCCGCACCGGCATCGTGTCCGAAGCGGATGACCCGCTCGACACGTCCATGGACCGGCGCCCACGCAGGATCGTCGGCGTTCACCACGGCCCAGCCGTTCGGACGCAGCAGTTGCAGCAGGCGCAGCTTCGCAGCGAGGTAGGCGTCGAGCGTGCCGTGGTAGTCGAGGTGGTCGCGGGAGAGGTTCGTGAACACGGCGACATCGAAGCGCAGCGCTTCGACACGGCCCTGGTCGAGCGCGTGGGATGATGTCTCCATGGCGAGAGCCTGAACTCCGCGGTCGACGAGGTGGCGCAACGTACGCGCCAGTTGCACCGGGCCGGGCGTCGTCAGGGAGTCCGTGTCGGGCTGTGCGCTGCCGTCTTCGAGGATCACGCCGAGCGTGCCGAGCGATGCCGTCGGCCAGCGGCCGGACAACACGTGACGGAGCAGCCAGACCGTCGTCGTCTTGCCGTTGGTGCCCGTCACGCCCACGACGCGGAGCCGCTCCTGTGGATCGCCGAGCACGAGCGCCGCTCCGATGGCGGCGGCGCGACGACCGTCCCGCACGATCACCTGCGGGATCTGCGCCTCGACCACGGGACGCTCGACCAGCGCCGCGGCGGCGCCGGCGTGTGCGACGTCGGACAGCGCAAGGTGACTGTCGAACGTTGTGCCCTGCCACGCGCAGAAGAGGTCGCCCGGTGTGATTGCCCGCGTGTCGTCCGCCACGCCGGCAATCACAGGATCCTCCGACGCGCCCCGCACCAGCAGCTCCGCGTTCGACAACCGCTGCGTGACGTCCGCCAGGCGCATCGTCATCGGCCGCTACCCCGCGCGACCACCCGCACCACGGCCTCACCGCCGTCTGCCCGCCTCGGCAGGCGGGTCACCGATTTCACCTCTCCGCTGCCCTCCACACGAACCGTGTATCCGGCCGCATGCAAGCGACGCACGGCATCGCGCAGCGGCAGTCCCAGCACATCCGGCACGAGCTGCGGCGTCGGGCGCCCGCCGTCCGCCTCCCTCGTCTCGCGTGCCGACCCCATTGTGAAGAGCGCAACGCCCTGGTCGATCGCTGCCGGCGTGGTCGACGAAGCGCTCGCTGCGACCACGATCGTTTCGATTGAGGTGTCCACGGCGTCCTTCGCGAGGACGCCATGATCGAGGGGCTCGCGACGCACGGCCAGGACGGCCTCCAGCGTCGAGCGTGTGACCGGTGCCGCCGTCGCTCCGCCGTAGTATGCGCCACGTGGTCGCTCGACCTTCACGACGAACACGAGTTGTGGGGCATCAGCGGGCAGGAAGCCGGCGAAGGTGGCATCGTATTCGCCCGGCACGTAGCGGCCGGCAACCGCGACCCGCGCCGTGCCTGTCTTGCCCGCGACCTTGAGTGGGCCCATCGCCGCGCGGCTGCCCGTCCCGTCCTCGACGGCGGCCGCCAGCACGCGGCGCAGCTCGGTCGCGACCGACTCGGGGATGACGCGACGGATCGCGCGCGGATCCTTCCGCCGTACGGTCCGGCCGTCGCGGGCGCGCACTTCACGAATGACGCGTGGCTCCATGAGAATGCCGCCGTTCGCGATCGCGCCGTACGCCATGGCCAGCTGCAAGGGAGTCGCCGACACCTCGTAGCCGATCGCCAGGCTCGCGGGCGACTGCTTCGACCAGTTCGTCGGTTTACGCAGGCGTCCGCCCGACTCGGACGGATACGACACACCGGTGGGCGAGCCGAAGCCGAAATCACGCAGATAGCGAAACTGCGTGGGGCGATCGAGGCGGGCCGCGACCTTCGCGATGCCGATGTTCGACGACTCGCGCAGTGCCTCTTCGAGCGTCATCCAGCCGAACGCGTGCACATCCGTCAGGGTCCGGCCGAATACCGTCCAGCGGCCATCTTCACCGTAGACGCTGTCGGTCAATGCAGCCCGGTTCTCGCTGAGCAGCGCCGCCACCGTGAACGGCTTGAGCGTAGAGCCGGGCTCGTAGGGTACGGTCAGCGCGCTCCACTGGTGGGCGGGACGACCCGACTTGTAGCTGGCGGCCGCCAGGATTTCACCTGTCTCCGGATCCGTCAGCAGGATCTCGCCGCCGCTCGCGCCCGTCGTCGCGAGAGCCTGGCGCAACGCGTCGTCGGCGATCTGCTGCAACGCCTGATCGAGAGTGAGGACGAGGTCGCGTCCGGCCAGCGGCTCCGCCGTGCGCAACATCATTCCCGGAATGGGTCGGCCTCGCGAATCACGGCGCACGGTGGCC
>JBFJPA010000371.1:0-5078 GCA_041617355.1 Longimicrobiales bacterium | reverse complement strand
TTCGCCGATGTGCTCGCCGATCACGACATCCCAGAGTCGGACCGTGCTGTCCTGCCCGGCGTAGACGAGCGTGGCTCCGCCCGGTCGGAAGGCGACGCTGCGCACGGCGCCGGATCGCCCGTCCACGACGTTCGGGTAGGCCACGCTATCGCGCATCGTCCACAGGACGATAGTCCCGTCATCTCCGCCGATCGCCAGAACCGAATCCGACCGGAAGATGACAGAGTTGACTGCCGCAAAATTCGGGAAGTCGAACTCACTGCCTTCGAATTCCACGGACCAGATGCGGACCGTGTCGCCGCTTGCGGAGGCGAGCCACTCGCCACTGGGACTGAAGGCGAGCGCGCGTACCGCACCGGCGTGAGCCTCGAAGGAGTCCCGTAGCGTCGCGGCTCCGAAGCGGTCGATGTTCCAGAAACGGATCCACCCGTCATCGCCGCCCGAGGCGAGGACAGTCTCGCGCGGGTTGAATGCGACGGCGCGCACGACGGTCTCCATCGTCAGCGGCTCCCCCGCTTCGATCGCCTGCTCCACATGCCACAACCGGATCGTGGCGTCGTCTCCGGCCGACGCGAGGATCCTGCCCTCGGGGTCGAAGGCGATGCTTCGAACGGTCGCCCGGTGTCCGCGGAGCTCGGTCGGCTCGCCGGGCGGCAGGTTCCAGATCCGGACCGTTCCGTCGGCCGCGCCGGTGGCGAACGTGGGGCCAGCGGGACTGAACGCGATGCTCGAGGCCGTGCCCCCGCGCTGAAGCTCCTCACCCATGTACGGTTCGCTGGCCACGTTCAGCAGACGGACCGTTCCGTCGTCTCCGGCCGAGGCGATCGTGAGGCCGTCCGGGCTGAACACCAGGCTTCGCACGATGCCAGCGTGCCCCTGGTACGGCTCGCCGACAGGCTCACCGCTGAAGGCGTTCCAGAGCCACACCTTCCCGACGACATCGGCGGAGGCGACCAGTTCGCCGTCAGGGCTGAACGCCACGCCGAAGAGCGCGGTATCGCCGCGAAGCTCGCGTGGCGTGTCCAGCGAACCGCGCTCGAGATCCCAGAGTCGAACCCGCCCATCTTGACCGGCCGTCGCGAACAGCTGGCCCGTCGGACTGAACATGATGCTCGAGATGGGTCCGGTATGGCGGCGAAGTGGCCCGCCGATCGGATCCCCCGTCGCCGCACGCCAGAGGCGGACTGACCCGTCCTGGCCGGCTGAGACGAGCACAGAGCCCGCCGGATGGAACGCGACGCTGTTGACGGGCCCCTGATGGCCGAGCAGCGGCTGACCGATCCGTTCGTGCGTGTGTACGTCCCAGCGGAGGACCCGTCCGTCCTCGCCGGCCGTAGCCAGCGAGGCGCCATCCGGACTGAACGCCACGCTCGAGACCGGTCCCCCGTGTCCGCGCAGAGGATCGCCGATCGCCGCGCCGGATTCCGCATTCCAGATTCGAACGGTCGAATCTTCTCCTCCGGAAGCCATCACTGCGCTATCCGGGCTGAACGCGACACTCAGAACGGGTCCTTCATGTCCTCGAAGTGGCCTGCCGCTGGCCGCAGCGAACCCGGGATCCCACCGCCAGACGGTTCCATCCATGCCGGCCGAGGCGAGTACCTTGCCGTCGGCACTGTACGCGACACTCGACACACCGCCGAAGTGCCCGCGCAACGTTGCCTTTCGGCGCGGCGGGTTCTGCAGGGCCAGCAGCGCTGCATCTTCGGCCGCCTGGCTCGTTGGGTACTTTTGCAGGGCAACGGCTGCCAGCAGCAGCGCCGCCACGTCGTCCGCCTGGTGTCGCTCCGCGGACAGTCCGGCGAGTCGTTGCGCGTCGGCCCACTTCGCGCTGTCCCACGCTACCTCGGCGGCGATGAGGAAAACGACGGCGAAGATCGCCAGCACCGCGATCGTCCAGCGCAGCCGTCTCCTGCGCTTGCGCTCGGCCTTCTCGATCGCAGTCCGGCTTTCTTCAACGAGCGCGCGTTCCCCGTCGCCGATGTTGATGGCGTGCAGGTACGGCGCGATGTATTCGAGATCGTCCTGCGTGAGGAGCGCGCCGCGCTCCTCGTACATGGAACGCTTGTCGGCCAGGTACTTCTCGATCTTGCGCCGGGTCTGCGATTCCGCCGATGCCTTGGCGTAGACCTGACGGGCGATCGTGTCGTGGCTGAGCTCGTAGCGCATGCGCCACTCGTGGTGCCAGGAGATTGCCGGCCGGCTGGTCGGGCCGGCTCCGAATCTGTGCGGGCGGACGCGCGCGGGCAATCGCCTGCGTCCGCCGAACGCCTTGCGACGGCGGCGTTACAATGACCGGTGCGCTGCCAGCCGGATGCCGAACCGCGTGAAGCGGTACAGTCCGGCGATCAGCAGCGAGAAGAACGGACCGCCGTAACAGAACACGGCCCACGGCGCGTAGGAGAGCGTCGGCACGCCGAGCGTCGTCGCCATGAAGACGGCCGACACGGTCCACGGCATGAGCGGCTCCGTGATGGTCACGGAGTCCTCGAGCGAACGCGACAGGTTCTCCGGCGCGAGCTCGCGCTCGGCGTACGCGCCCTGAAACAGCCCGCCGATGACGAGCGCGGTCACACCGCCGTGGCTGGTCAGCGCGATCATGGTCGCGCCGGCGGTCATGGTCGCGTCGATCAGGCCGAACACGGACCGCACGCCCGCGAGCAGCCGCTGGATGAGCAGCTCGAGTGCGCCGGCCGCGTCCATCGCGCCCGCTAGCAGGAACGCCGAGATGACGACGATCAGCGTCGTCGCCATCGAGTACAGCCCGCCCCGTGCGACGAGTGTGACGAAGGCATCGCCCAACGTCGACGGATCGATGCCGGCGGCCGCGACCATCTCGATGCGGAACCCGCCGACCGCGGCGATCAGCGCATCTTCGAAGCGGAACGGCTGCAATGCGACCCCAATGACGATGGCGACGACGGACGACAGCGAGATCGCGAGCGCGGGCGGCGTGCGCCTCACAATGCTCCACACGACGATCGTCGGCGGCACCAGCGCGATCCAGCTCAGGTTGAACACGCGCTCGAGGTCCCCGAGCAACACCTGGCCGGATGACGGCAGTGCATCGGCCTGTCCGGTGAGTCTCGAAGCGAGGGCGTACACGACGAGTGCGACCAGGAACGACGGGATGGCGGTGTACATGAGGTGCCGGATGTGACGATACAGCTGGGCGCCGGCACCGATCGCGCAGATATTCGTCATGTCCGAGAGGGGCGACAGCTTGTCGCCGAAATAGGCGCCCGAGACCACGGCGCCGGCGACCACCGGCAGCGGCGCGTCCAGCGCGACGGCCGTGCCCATCAGGGCGACCCCGATCGTGCCCGCCGAGCCCCATGACGTGCCCGTGAACAACGACATCGTGCACGTCGCGAGGAACGCGGTCAGCGCGAGGAACCGCGGATCGACCAGTCGCACGCCCCAATACACGAGGAGCGGGATTGTGCCCGACAGCACCCACGTCGCGATCAGCATGCCAATCGCCAGCAGGATCAGCAGTGCGGGCAGGACGGCGGCCAGCTTCGCACCCGTCGATTTCTGGATGTCGTCCCAGGTCGCGCCGTGACGGACGGCGACGACGCCTGCGACCGTCGCCGCGCCGAGCAGCACCGCGATGAGCAATTCGCCGCTCGTGCCGATGGTGAACGCACCGGCCGCGAACAGCGCGAGCATCGTCAGAACGGGAAGAATCGCTTCGCCGACGCGGAGCGAGCGGGGCGGACGGCGCCCGTTCATGTCGCCGTGCTCACCGGATGCGCGCGCCGTGGACCGGCCCACCGTGGAAGAACGCGGCGGGCGTCATGATTCCATCCCGCTTGAAGACGAGGCCATCCTTCATCACGAATTCGACCCGGCGCACTGCATCGATCTCCTGCAGCGGGTTGCCGCGCACGGCAATCACATCGGCGATCAGACCGGGGCGGATCGGCCCGCGCGTGTTTTCCGTCTCGCTCACGCGGTAGCCGTTGATGGTCATGGCCCGCAGGATGTCTGCATTGGGGATGCCCGCGGCCTTCCACGTCTCGATGAACTCGATCGCGACCTCGCCCCGTGTCTTGCCCGGCACGTAATAGTCGGCGTCGGTCGAGAAGGTGAGCGGAACACCGCGCTGCCACGCATCACGTAGCCGCGCCACCGTCCGCGCGTAGCGCTGCGGGTTGGTGTGGCCCGTCAGCGTGATGGGCGTTTCCGTGCCCGCCCGGAAGATGCCTTTCGCCGCCATGCCCTGGTGCATTTCCTCGTTGAGGCCGCTGTCGTGTGCGATCGACCAGACCCCTGCCTCGATGGCGCGCCGCGCGCCATCCACGGTCTGGACGTGACCCTCGACCTTGAGTCCGGCCTTTGCCGCTTCGCGGATGAACAGCTGGATTTCCTCGACCGTGTAGCCCCACGGCTTGCAGTCCACACAGATCTTGATGACGCGTGCACCGAACAGCGCATTCTGTCGCACGGCCTTCACGATCTCGTCCGGCGTGTCGGCATCGAGGTATTCGGGATACACGATGTCGTGGTCTTTCGCCATCTCCGGCGTCGGCCAGAACTGCCCGCCCAGGCCTCCGATGATGATGCCGGAGTTGATGATGGTCGGACCCGGGATCCAGCCCATCTCGATGGCCTGACGCAGCGCCGTGTCCGCGTAGTTGCCGTTGTTGCCCATGTCGCGGACAATGGTGAATCCGGCGTTCAGCATCTGCATCCCGTTGGATGCCGCCTGGATCGCGCGTAATGGCGTCGAGTCGAGGACGTAGGTGAGGTAGTAGACGTTGCTTTCGGGATCCTGCTTGTAGGTCAGGGCGAGGTGGTTGTGGGCATCGACGAGGCCGGGCATGACGGTCAGATCGGACAGGTCGATGACCGTGGCGTCCGGCGGGATCGCGACATTGCCTCCGACGGCCGTGAACCGACCGTTCTCCACGAGGAGCACCTGCCCGGTCGCGACCGTCGCCGAGACCGGGTCGAGCAGTCGGCCCGCGCGGATCGCCGTGACCTGCGCCTCAACGGACGAAATCGGGCACAGCAGGGCCGTAAGGACGGCGACAGGAGTCAGCCACAGGTGCCGCATGGGACCTTCCGTGTTG
>JBFJPA010000370.1:0-5081 GCA_041617355.1 Longimicrobiales bacterium | reverse complement strand
GTGCTGGTCGATGATGAAGTTCCGGCCCACCGACGACTCGTAGTGGCAGGCGTGCGTCTGCAGGATCGGCGCATCTTCGAGACCCGGGAAGCGAGCGGCCAGGAATTCACGCGGCCGCTGCAGTGCCGTCCACTCGATGTAGCGGTCGCTCGAGTCGGGGTCCTGATTGCCGCCGCCACCCGTGCGTACACGGAACCCGCGGTTGTCACGGTCCAACGCCGGCCAGCCCGTGACCCCGGAGAAATTCCAGCTCGGCAGGTTCGGATACACGTAGCGGTGATCGCCCGGCGGCGTGCCGTAGTAGAACACGTAGCCGGTCGGCGTACGCATACGCTGGGCTAACAGCGCGGGGAAGACCTTGGGCAGCCATGGCCCGCAGGCGAAAACGTAGGTGCCCGCGCTCAGCGACCAGCCGGGCGTGACACTGATGTCGCGCAACTGCCCGTTCACGACACGGCCCGGCGTCGCCCGCCCGATCAGGACCTCGCCGCCGCTCTTCCGGAACGTGTCCGCGACGGCCTCACACGAGCGCCGCGCCCGCACCACGCCCGCCTGTGGCTCATAGAGCGCAACGCCAATCTGCTTCAGGTCGAACACGTTCGGCCAGCGATACTGCACTTCGGCCGGCGTCAGGATCTCGTAGGCGACGCCCGTCTTGTCCCAGATCTTCTGCGTGTTCTCGAGGAACGGCTCGAAGTCTTCGCGGAAAATGAGATCACCCGTATCGAAGAAGACGCGCAGCCCGCACTCCTCGCCCCAGCGCTGGTCCCACTCCTTCCACTTGCTGATGGCGCGCGTCGCCCAGCGCGACCACAGCTCGCCGATCGGACGGTCGCCATACGACGAGCGGACGCCGCGGGACTCGTCGCCCGACGTGGAGCGGGCGTTCCCGGGACCCCACATGTCGACCAGCGTCACCTTCGCGCCCAGCATCGTGAGGTGCAGCGCCGTCCAGCCGCCGAACGCGCCGGCCCCGATCACGATGATGTCCGGCCGGTTCTCGCTCACCGCCGGCGCTGCCGCTACCGGTTTCGCGAAGCCGCCGAGCCCCGTCGCGATCAGGCCCGTGCTGCCCGCGACACCGAGGAACGCCCGGCGGTCCAGCACCGCTGGCTTCTTTCCATCTTGCCGCTCTCCGGCATCTGGCATCTCAGCGGCCGCCTGTGTTTGGGGAGGAAGGGAAGGTTCGTGGGCGCGCGGATCGGCCGATCGCTCGTGCGTCAGCCGCCGGCCGGTTTGTCGATGCGGATCCGGCGCAGCACATCCTCATCCGTGCCGAGCTCGGCTTTGCCAGCCGGGTACCCGTTCAGCTTCAGGATGTAGGCGATGACGTCGGCGTACTCCTGAGGGGCGAGCCTGCCGGGGTTATCCTGCGGCATGGTCGAGCTGATCAGGCGAAACAGGTCGCGCACGGTCCGGCCCAGCCACGCCATCTCGAAGTCCGCGCCCTTGAACTGTGACGTGCTGTGGCAGTTCGCGCAAACGTCGAGGAACATGTTCTCGCCGCGCTCCAGCTGGGCCGACGTATAGACGCCATCGACAACGGAGCGCGGGCCCGTAGTCCGGCCGTCCTGCGCGGACGCCGGCAAGGGCAGCAGAGCCAGGCCCATCACCATGAGCGCGAGCGGTCGCGCACCGACAGCCATCAGAATCTCACCCTCGTCTTTCGCCCACGAATGATTCGGATCGTCCGCTCGGCCCGTCAAGCGAGGACGCGCTCAGAACCCGAGTACCGTGATGAAGGCGGCCGCTTCCCGGCCGCCCTGCTGGGCCCGCGCCCGAATCAACACGTTGCCCGCGTTGACGGCCGTGACCCGAGCCGTCGAGTCGGTCAGCACCTCGAGCCGCAGAATCGTGTCCGGGCTGAGTGTCCAGGTCACGGCCACCCCGCGGATCCGTTCGCCGCACGCTCGTTCGAACGCGCTCAGGGTCCCCGTCGAACCCACCGACAGGGGCGCGCCGGACAGGTCGAAGGCGAGCTCCGCCGGGTCCGTACATCCCGGGTCCTCCGGGTCTCCGCCACAGGCCGTTCCGACGAACGCGAGGACCGCGGCGATCACGGCGATGGCCGGCCGCTTCGTCATGCTACACCTCTCCCGGCCACTGCGCCTTCCAATCGTGCCGGGCGTCTAGCGGAACCGCTCCATGAGCGCGTCCAACGCGGCACTGCCGGGGCAGAGCGCCTCGAACGGCAGCTCGGCCAGCGGCGTCTCGACCGTGTTCTCGTTCTCGTGCATTTCCGGCGGGCCATCGCCCAGGTAGAGCAACCCGGTCACCACCTCGCCGGCCTCCTGCCTTGCCCGAATATACGCGTACACGGCATCGCGGTTCGTCGGATCGTAGTCCCCGGCGACCTTGTGCAAACGGACCATGGAGCCATCGTGCATGCGGACGCTCGCGACACTGCCCGGCTCGTATTCGACCTCGATCTCCGTCTCCGGCGGGACCAGGTCCGCGTGTACGATCTCGCGTACGTGCGACCGCGTGTACCGATAACTCTTCGTCGATCCCTCGTGGTCGTTGAACGTGACACACGGCGAGATGACGTCGACGAAGGCGAAGCCGTTGTGCTTCAATCCCGCCTTCAGGATCGGGACCAGCTGCTCCTTGTCGCCCGAGAAGCTACGGGCGACGAACGTCGCGCCCAGGTTCAGGGCCAGCAGCACCGAATCGATCGGCGCCTGGCGGTTCGGCTCGCCCCGCTTCGGCCGCGAGCCGATGTCCGCGGAAGCCGAGAACTGGCCCTTCGTCAGTCCGTACACGCCGTTGTTTTCCAGCACGTACAGCAGCTTCGCGTTGCGACGGATGACGTGGCAGAACTGGCCCAGCCCGATCGAGAGCGAGTCGCCATCGCCGGACACGCCGATCATGATCAGGTCGCGCCGTGCGGCACCCGCGCCCGTCGCGATCGACGGCATGCGCCCGTGCACGGAGTTGAAGCCGTGCGCTTCGCGCAGGAAATACGTCGGCGTCTTCGATGAACAGCCGATGCCGCTCAGCTTGCCGACACGGTGCGGCGGGATGTCCAGCTCCCAGAAGGCTTTAATGATCGCCGCCGTGATGCTGTCGTGGCCGCAGCCCGCGCACAGCGTCGACATCGTGCCTTCGTAATCGCGGTGCGTCAGGCCCAGCGCGTTGATCGGCAGATCCGGATGCCGGACCTTCGGTTTGACGATCGACGTGGTCATCCCGTTGCCTCCAGGCGGCTGACGCCTCGCTCGAGTTGCTGCATGATGCCGTCCACGACGAACACCGCGCTCATGGGCAGGCCGCCGTAGCGCCGAACCGAGCGCATGCGCTGACGTGGAATGCCCGTCTCCAGTGTAAGCATCGAGCGCAACTGGGCGTCCCGGTTCTGTTCGACAATGAAGACCTGGTCGTGTCCGTTGATGAACTTCGCCACGTCCGGATGGAACGGGAACGCGCGAATCCGCAGGTAGTCCGCCGATACGCCGCGGCCGGCCAGCACGTCCACGGCCTCCAGCACCGCGCGGTCGCAGCCGCCCAGCGAGATGATGCCGACATTCGCGCCGGGCCGGCCGTGTACGATCGGCTCCGGCAGGGCGAGCGCCGCCGAGTCGATCTTACGCGCGATGCGATCGACGACATCCACGTAGTCGTCCGAGTCTTCCGTGTAGGCGCCGAACTTGTTGTGGCCCGAGCCGCGGGTGAAGTACGCACCGCGTGGGTGCACGCCGGGCAGCGTGCGCGCGGCAATGAAGTCGCCGTCGGCATCCAGGTAGCGGTGGAACACCTTCATCTGCTCGAGCTGCTCCGCCGTCAGGACCTTGCCGCGGTCGGGCACGTAGCGGTCGTCCCAGCGCAGCTGCGGCACCACCCAGTCGTTCATGCCGATGTCGAGGTCGGACAGCACGAACACCGGCGTCTGGAACCGTTCGGCGATATCGAAGGAGCGGACGGCGAACTGGAACGCCTCGGCCGGGTCCGCCGGGAAGAGCAGCAGGTGCTTCGTGTCGCCGTGCGACGCGTAGGCGCACAACATCAGGTCGCCCTGCTGCGTGCGCGTCGGCATTCCCGTCGACGGGCCGGTCCGCTGGATGTCGAAGAAGACGGCCGGAATCTCCGCGTAGTATGCCAACCCGATGAACTCGCTCATGAGCGAGATGCCGGGACCGCTCGTCGGCGTGAACGAACGGGCGCCGGCCCAGCCCGCGCCGATGATGACGCCGGCCGCCGACAATTCGTCCTCCGCCTGTACGATCATGTAGCGCGCCCTGCCGTCGGGATCATGCCGGAACTGCTGGCAGAACCCCTTGAACGCGTCCATCATCGAGGTCGCCGGCGTGATCGGGTACCACGCGCCGACCGTCGCACCCGCATAGACGCAGCCCAGCGCCGCGGCCGTGTTGCCATCGATGAGGATCAGGTCATCCGGCGGCGGCATCATCGCGAGCCGGATCGGCAGTGGACAGTCGAAGTGCGCCTTCGCGTAGTCGTAGCCGATGCGGACGGCCTCGTAATTCGAGTCCATCAGCGCCTTCTTCCGACCGTACTGCTCCTGCATCAGGCGCTCGATCGTCGGCCGATCCACCTCGAGCAGCGCGGCGAGCGCGCCGACGTAGGCGATGTTCTTCATGAGCAGGCGCTCACGGCCGCCCTCGAACGCTTCGTTGCACATCCGGGCCAGCGGAACCCCGAGCAGATTGATGTCCGGACGGTGCAACTCGCGCGGTAGCGGCCAGCTCGAGTCGTAGAGCAGCCAGCCGCCCGAGCGCAGCTCCGCGACATCACGCGCATACGTGCTCGGATTCATCGCCACGAACAGGTCGAATTCGGGCGTCCGCGCGATGTGGCCCTTCTCGTTGACCCGAATCTCGTACCACGTCGGCAGGCCCTGGATGTTCGACGGAAACACGTTCTTTCCGGACACCGGTACACCCATCCGGAAGATCGCTTGCATGAGGAGCCCGTTCGCGCTTGCGGACCCCGTGCCGTTGACGGTGGCGATCTTGAAGGCGAAGTCGTTGGTTCGGGTAATTGGGTATCCGGGTTTGAAACTCGAAACGACAGGTTACAGGGACAGGGATAGGGACAGGGATGGGGAGAGGGTACGGGAGGGG
>JBFJPA010000369.1:0-5085 GCA_041617355.1 Longimicrobiales bacterium | reverse complement strand
GGGCGATGATGACGCTGCACGCACGGCGTTCGAGGATGCCGTCAGCCAGTATGATTCGGGTGGCGCACCCCTCGAGGCTGCGCTCGCGCGTCTCGAGCTGGCCGACGCGCTGGACCGGCTCGGCCGCCACCGCACGGCCGAGCGCGAAGCCCGGCTCGCCAAGGATGCCCTCGCCTCGCTCGGCGCGCGTGCCTACCTGAGTCGGGCCGTGGACATGCTCGAGCGCTTCGTTCAGCCCGCAGCCGAGAGAAAGGACGCCAGTTCCACGCTCGCCTTGTCGGAGCGAGAGCTCGAAGTCCTGGCCCTCGTGGCCCGGGGTCTCACCAACGAAGAGATCGCCGACCGTCTGATCCTGAGCCCGCACACCATCAAGCGGCACATCGCGAACGTCCTGATGAAGCTCGGCGAGTCGACGCGCGCGGCCGCAGTGGCCCGCGCGACCCGGGCCGGACTGCTCTAGGCCTGTCCAAAGACAGGTCGTTCACCCCATCCCCTGGCCTGGCCCGTTCGGGCCAATTCCGGCAACTCCTCGAAAATGGCCCATCCGGTCGAAGCAGCCGGCCGCATCGCCGCACGAGATTGGACCATCCCCGAACGTCCCAAGATCCGGAGGGCGACGATGAGTCCAACCAGAACCGCTGTGATCGTGGCGGGCCTGTTCCTGCTGCCCGGCGCCGGTCTCGCGCAGGAACCCGAACGACACGCCCATGCGACCCACGCCGGCGTCATGCCCCTGCTCGATGGGCTCGGCACATGGCGTCACGCGATCACCACAACATCACCCGACGCACAACGCTATTTTGATCAAGGGCTGCGCCTGACCTATGCGTTCAACCACGACGAGGCGCTCCGCTCGTTCGAACGTGCGGCAGAGCTGGATCCCGCGTGCGCCATGTGCAGGTGGGGGATGGCCTACGCGCTCGGGCCGAACATCAATCTGCCCATGGGCGCCGATGCCGAGGTCGCGGCCCTCGCCGCGATCCGCGATGCGCTGCGCATCGCAGACGGGGCGACACCGCGCGAGCGCGCGTACATCGAGGCGATGTCACGCCGCTTCGGCGAACCGGCCGGCAAGGCCCGGGCCGCGCGCGACAGCGCGTACGCAGATGCCATGCGCGAGGTCGCGCGCCGTTTTCCCGACGATGCCGACGCACAAGTGCTCTACGCTGACGCGCTGCTGAACCTGCGGCCGTGGAATCAGTGGAAACGGGACGGCTCGCCGCAGCCCGGCACACTCGACGTCATTGCCACGCTGGAACGCAGCATGAAGCTTGCGCCCGACCACGCAGGCGCCTGCCACTTCTACGTGCACGCGGTCGAGGCGTCCCTGCAGCCCGAGCGTGCCTTGCCCTGCGCGGAGCGCCTGCCCGACCTCATGCCCGGAGCCGGTCACGTCGTCCATATGCCGGCTCACGTGTATCTGCGCGTCGGCCGCTATGAAGATGCCGCGCGCGCGAACATCGCCGCCGTCGAAGCAGACCACCGCTACTTCGAGAGCCGCGACGTACCGGCTGGCATCTACCCGATGTTCTACCACCCGCACAATCTGCACTTCCTGTGGGCGGCGTATCTGATCTCCGGCCAGAAGACGAAAGCGCTGGGCGCCGCGCGCGCCTTGACCGAGCGGGTCTCGGTCGAGGACGCGAGCCAGGAGGCCTCGCTGCAGGCGTTCTTGACGCCGACCGTGCTGACACACGCCCGCTTCGAGGACTGGAACGCCGTGCTCGGGGAGCCGGAGCCCGAGCCCAGCTTGCCGTATGTGCGGGCGATGTGGCATTACGCGCGCGGGATGGCATATGCGGGCAAGAGCGATCTACCGGCGGCCCGCGCGGAGCTGACCCGTCTGCGCGAAATCGCCGCCGAAGTTCCGGCCGAGACGATCATCATTCTGAATCCGGCGCGCTCGATATTCGCGGTTGCGGAACGCATGCTCGATGGCTCGATCGCGGCCGCGGCGGGGGAGACCGATCGCGCCGTGGATATCCTCGAAGAGGCCGTTCGGCTGGAGGAAGAGTTGACGTACGATGAGCCGCCGCCATGGCATCACGCCGTGCGTCAGCATATGGGCAACGTCCTGGTTCGAGCAGGTCGGCACGAGCAGGCGATCGACGTGTTCCGCCAGGACCTGCGCTGGGTGCCCAAGAACGGCTGGTCGTTGAAGGGGCTCGAAGTCGCGCTGCGCCGGCTCGGTCGCAACGCGGAGGCCGCCGCTGTCGCCCGCCAGTTCGCCGAGGCGTGGCAACATGCCGATGTCGGGCCACCCGACGTGGCAAAGCCACGCTGAAGGCGGAGTTCGAGCAGGTCGGGCGGGGGTGGGCGACGGCCCGGAACCACCCCCGCCCGAAACCAATCGGTCCTCACGCCGTAGCGCCGGGAGTACCATCGACGTCAACGTAGATCCGATGGAATCCTGGTTCGAGACGCTCGGTCAGTCGCTGGTGTTACTCGGGCCGCTGGGTTATCTGGCGGCCATCGGCGTGATGTTCGCCGTCGCGATCCTGCCCATTCCGGCGGAAGCGCCGGCCATGGTCAATGGCGCGATGTTCGGGCCCTGGGCGGGCACGCTCGTGACCTGGACAGGCGCCATGCTGGGTGCGATCACGAGCTTCGAGATCGGCCGCCGCTGGGGTCGGCCGATCGTTCGTCGTTTCGTTTCCGACGCCGCCCTCGAGCGCGTGGACCAAGCTCTCGATGGGGCCGGGTGGTGGGGTCTACTCCTCGCTCGCTTCACGCCCGTCATCGCGTTTACCGCACTCAACTGGGGCAGCGGGCTCGCAAACCTGCCGCGCAAACGATTCCTCTGGACGACGGCCTTAGGCATTCTCCCAGGCGCGCTCCTGTTCACCGCGACCGGGACTGGCATCTCGGCGTTGATTCGACGTTGGGGTACGGAAGGCGCGATCGTGGCGTCGATCGGTTTCCTGATGGCGCTGGGCTGGGGACTCCGGCGGACACGACGGGCGCGAGCCGACGCGCGCACGGACCCGGACAACGCGGTTACGACGCCGACGCCCTGAACGCCGGCGAGCCGCTCGAGGGCGAACTCGCCGACGTGCGCGCACACTACGAGAGAATTACGTCCGCGTCGCCGAAGCGAGGCGCGCGATGTTCCGCCTCGGAAACGGGGTAGCCGAGTCGGAACAGGTGCTGCGGGCACGCGTGACCGGCGCCAACCACGACACCGAGCGCCCGCCGCAACTGCGGAATCTGCAACGGCTGACTCATCGGTTGCACGGCGAGTCCGAGCTGCGTCGCGCGCAGCCACACACGCTCCAGCGCCTGGCCGGCCCGGAGCCGCGACCGCGCGTCGTCAGTGATCGAGATCACGGTTGCCAGCGCACCGGAGTTTTCTATCCGGCGGCGATCTTCCTTGGCCATGGCCGCACCCGTGTCGACGCGCGCGATCGCGAAGCGTGCGATCGGCCGAAAGACCCGGCGTGTACCGAAGACGCCGCGGCCGACCCATGCTGCGAGCTCGCGTCGAAATGCGGGGTCCGCGTATTCGAGCCGATCGCCGCGGTCGACCAGGTCGGCGACCGCGCCGAGCACGGTCCGATCCGTAGTCGTGCGCAGCGTGATGCCGTCATCGACGACACACGCGCGCAACTTTGCGAGCACATCGTCCGCGATCGGCCCGGCTGCGTATTCGCCACGGTGTGTGCGACGCCGACCGATCGCTTCGAACAGGCCGGGATCGCGGAATGGCGATGGACGCCCTTCCGTGCCGAGGCGAATACGCGCGACCAGTCGCTCGTCCTCCGGGCGAGGGAAGAAGGTGACTTCGTGCGCGAGCCCGCGGTGCTCGGCCGCGACCAGGAAGTTCTCGATCGCACAGCCGAGGGACAGGTACAGCTCGCGTCGATCATCGTCGGCCACCGGTAACCAGCGGCCGAGCTCCACGAACACATCGACGTAGCCGGGTTCCGCGCGGAAGCGCCACGGCTGCGTATTGTGGCTGGACGGGGCGAGACGCGCCCATTCGAGAAGCTCGTGGATTCGATCCGCCGACAACCCTGAGGCCGTGGCCGCACCCCGAAGTCCAACGCCTGTTGCGATCATGCCGACCCCCCGTGGTTGCTCGTTCCGCCGAAACATGCCACGCCCGGGGCACCTTCTCTGTCGGGATGAACCCGGGAACGGGGCCGGGAACCGCCCGCCTCCCACGCGGGGGCAGCCCCCGCTTCAACGCCGATCCGGGTCGGCCGGGCCCAGCGGATTCGCAACCACTGTTGCGGGGCCGTACGCGCTCGCCGCGCCGTGCTCGTAGACGAGGTCGCCACCGCTTCCGCCGACCTGCAGCCCGGCGAAGACCAGGCCGAAGGCGCCTACCGTGGCGACAAGCCGGGCCGACCGTCCGATCGAACCGCCGACCAGGCCGACGGCCGCTACACCGGCCAGCACGAGGGACAGCGCGAGGAATCGCTCGGCTGCCTCCTCGTGCGCGTGCAGCGCCGCTTCCGGCACGACCTCTTCCACTCGCTCTTCTTCCGCTTCGCCCGTCCGAACGGCGATGAAGGCGCTCGCGCTCAAGGCAGCGGCAAGGGCGAGCGGCACGCTCCACGCGCGCCCGGCACCGACCCCGTTCCGAATCACGAGCAATGCAACGACCGCGGCGATGGGGAGAATCACCACGAGCACGATCGGGAAATGGACGACGGCGGGATGTAGCGGTTCGGGTATCATCGAATCCTCCTCACGGTGTTGCGGCAACATCGCCACCGCCCGGCTGCACGCGTATCCGACAGATGACGCAAGCCGGGCCGAACAACGGGGAATGAGGCGGATGCCGGAGCTGTCTGGAGGCAGATCATGACCCATGTCGAGAACTCAACCGTACGATGGGCGATCACTCTCGCCCTGCTGCTACTCGTCGTGGCAGGCGGGATCGATCTGGTCCTGGATCGGCCCCAGCGCTGGTTCTCCGCTCACGTCCTTCTCGAGCTCGCCATGATCGCCGGCGCGCTGGTGCTCGTCCTCGCTCTACGCTTCGGCTGGCGTCGCGCCGCCCGTTCGGCGGCTACCCTCCGGAAGTCGGCGGAGTTGGCCCAACACGAAAGGGAAGTGGCGAGGGCCCGGCTGCAGCGT